>NZ_AZSN01000016.1:0-43171 GCF_000576225.1 Methylibium sp. T29-B
ATGTCAATTTACAGATGGGTCTCCCGCATGTGGTTGCGACTGCTGCGCCTGGCTCTCTACGGCTGGTGGACTCAGGTGAAGTCTGTGTCACAGATCGCCATCTTTAGGTGACCAACGGATGCGATGACAACGGCTTCTGCCGTGTCGTCGTCAGCCAGCAGGTAGCCCATGGCGCCGCTGGCCCCCTCGTGCAACAGTTTGAACATGGTTTGCGTGCCTTCGGTCGGCACTCATGCCGCCCATCGAGCCACAGCGGCCGCTGCCAGCGCTACAGCGCAAGCCCAGCCAGAAAAGATCCACCGCCAGGTCCTGTGGTGCGGGACGAACCCCACACCACGAATGAATCCGGCACTCATGGCCCAGAACAGCAGCGTAGCCAAGCCGTGGTCGGCATGACCCGACGCCTTGGCCATCATCAGCGGATACACCGTACCGCCGACCATGATCGTCAGCCCGACCGCCAGGCTGGGCAGATGCATGGACGCCCCATCGGGTGCTGCGTCACGGTGGTCTGACAGCGAACGACTCACGGCAGATCCGTGTCACCCAGGGCGTGCCTTCCAGCGGCTGCGCGCGCAGCCTCGTTCTCACCCCACATCGCGTTCATGATGGCCAGCAGCACCGCGAAGCCGACACCGAGGACCCAGGCGAAGTACCACATGACATGTCCCTTTCAGGCGGCGTCTTCGCCGATGAGGATGCGCGAGTCGCTCGCGTAGCGATAAGGCGGAACTTCGAGGTTCGCTGGCGCCGGCTTGTTCTTGAAGACACGCCCTGCTCCACCGAAGGTTGAGCCGTGGCAAGGACAGAAGACGCCACCGGGCCAGTCATCAGGGAGACTGGGATTCGCGGCGCCGACCGCACGCGCTTCGTTGCGCGCATAGGCGGCTTGCTGGTCCTTCTGGGACTGCGGATCCACGAGCTGGGCATCGTGGCCCTGCAGGGCTGCCAGCATGGCGGGCGTACGCTTCACGACCCAGACGGGCTTGCCACGCCATTCCACGGTCTTGCTGCCTCCGGTGGCCATGTCGGACAAGTCCACCTCCACCGGACCGCCCGCGGCTTTGGCCCGCTCACTGGGCGCGAAGGTGGGGACAAAGGGAACGGCTGTGGCCAGGGCTGCGACACCGCCAGCCGCACCGGTGGCAATGAGCCACTGCCGCTTGTCAGGATCGTGCGGAGTTGCGTCAACCGATGCGCGGGCGCCCGGGCATGCAAGGGGGAGTGTCGGGTTCATGGTTCGGCTCCTGGCCACGGCCGAGAAAGTGGCATCAGTACGCGTTGTGTTCATTCGCGCGGATGTGGGCCACGGTGACCTTGCCGCGCATCACCCGGTAGGCCCATGACGTGTAGAGCACGATCAGCGGCATGAAGACCAGCGTGGCAGCCAACATCAGGCCTAGCGTCATGGGGCTGGACACGCTGTCCCACACCGTCAGGCTCGCGTTGGGCATGCTCGACGAGGGCATGATGAACGGGAACATGGCGGCGCCAGCCGTGCCCACCACACCGACGATGGCCAGTGCTGAAGCCACAAAGGCAGCCAGCGTCCGGCGCAACGTCACGAGCCCGGCTGCCAGCAACGCACCTGCGATACCCATGGCCGGCAGCAACCAGATCAAGGGCTGCCGGGCATAGTTGAGCCACCAGCCGTCAGCGCTGCGCACCACCGTCTTGGCCAAGGGGTCGGGCATGGCGGCCGGGTCCAGCACCGACGTGATGACGAAGCCCTGGATGTCGCCGATGCGCAGCCACACCCCTGCAGCCACGAAGGCCAATGCCATCAGCAGGGCAGCGCCGACAGCGCCCCGCGCCGCGCGCCGCTGGATCTCGCCCTCGGTGCGGTGCGCGAGGTACATGCCGCCGTGCATCGTGATCATCGCGCTGCTCACCACACCGGCCAGCAGCGCGAATGGGTTGAGCAACTGCCAGAAGCTGCCGGCGTAGGTGCTGACGAGGTAGTCGTCGAAACCGAAGGGCACGCCCTGCAGCAGGTTGCCGAAGGCCACGCCGAAGATCAATGGCGGCACCGCGCCGCCGATGAACAGGCCCCAGTCCCAGGTGCTGCGCCACGTGGCGTTGTGGATCTTGCTGCGGTAGTCGAAGCCCACAGGGCGGAAGAACAGCGCCCACAGCACCGCCAGCATGGCCCAGTAGAAGCCGCTGAACGCGGTGGCATAGACCAGCGGCCAGGCTGCAAAGATGGCGCCGCCACCGGTGATGAACCAGACCTGGTTTCCGTCCCAGTGCGGGCCGACGGTGTTGATGACGACGCGGCGTTCTTCATCGCCGCGACCGACGAAGGGCAGCAGCGTGCCCACGCCCATGTCGTGGCCGTCCATGATGGCGAAGCCGACCAGCAGCACGCCGACGAGCAGCCACCAGATCACCTTGAGGGTTGGATAGTCAAGCATCGCGGTTCCTTCAGGCGTGAGCCGGCTCGAACTGGTAGCGGCCGGTGCCGAGGCTGCCCGGACCCTGACGCGCGAACTTCTGCATGAGGTAGACCTCGACGATCAGCAACACCGTGTAGAAGCCGACGAAGCCGGCCAGCGAGCCATAAAGGCTGTTCACGCTCAGCGTCGACACGCTCAGGTGCGTGGGCAGCACGCCATAGATCGTCCAGGGCTGGCGGCCGTACTCCGCCACCACCCAACCCAGTTCGCAGGCCAGCCAGGGCGCCGGCAGCATCCACACAGCCCACTTCAGCAGCCAGGGCTTGCCGGTGCAGGCGCCCTTCAGCGTGCTCCAGAAGGCCAGACCGAAGAGCAGCAGCATGGCCATGCCCAGCGCCACCATCAGGCGGAAGCTCCAGAACATCGGCGCCACCCGCGGCACGGTGTCGTTGACCGCCCGGTCGATGATGTCCGGCGTGGCTGTCCTGACGTCAACCACGTACTTCTTCAGCAGCAGACCGAAGCCGAGGTCGGCCTTGTGCCGCTCGAAGGTCTCCTTGGCCGCGACGTCATCGCGGTGCTTGCGCAGGGCTTCCAGCGCGGTCACCGCCACGATGCCGCCTTCAATGCGTTGACGGTTGCGCGCCTTGATCTCGCGGATGCCGGGAATCTCCTTGCTGATGCTGCGGGTGCCGATCAGCCCCATCACCCACGGCACCTCGATCGCCCAGTCGTTCTTCTGCGCTGCCTCGTTGGGCCAAGCCACCACATTGAAGCTCGCCGGCGCAGGCTCGGTCTCCCACATCGCTTCGATGGCCGCCATCTTGGTCTGCTGGGCCTCGCCCACCGTGTAGCCGGACTCGTCACCCAGCACGATCACGCTCAGCGTCGAGGCCAGGCCGAAGGCCGCGGCCACGCGGAAGCTGCGCTTGGCGAACTCGACGTCGCGGCCCCGCAGCAGATACCAACTGGAGACCGACAGCACGAACATGGCCCCGGTCACGTAGCCGGCCGACACCGTGTGCACGAACTTGGCCTGGGCATCTGGTTGAAGACGACGGCCCAGAAGTCCGTCATCTCCATGCGCATGGTCTGGTAGCTGAACTCGGCGCCGACGGGGTTCTGCATCCAGCCATTGGCGATCAGGATCCACAGGGCGCTGAGGTTGGTGCCGATGGCCATCAGCAGCGTGACCATCAGGTGCTGCGTCTTGCGCAGGCGATCCCAGCCGAAGAAGAACAGGCCGATGAAGGTCGACTCGAGGAAGAAGGCCATCAGCCCTTCGATGGCCAGCGGGGCGCCGAAGATGTCGCCCACGTAGTGCGAGTAGTAGGCCCAGTTCGTGCCGAACTGGAACTCCAGCGTGATGCCGGTAGTGACGCCCAGCGCGAAGTTGATGCCGAAGAGCTTGCCCCAGAAGCGGGTCATGTCCTTCCAGATGACGTTGCCCGTCATCACGTAGACGCTCTCCATGATCACCAGCAGCCAGACCATGCCAAGGGTGAGAGGCACGAAGAGGAAGTGGTACATCGCCGTGGCCGCGAACTGCAGCCGCGACAAGTCGACGAGTTGCTCGGAAATCACTGGGGATGCTCCTGTCTTGTTGTCGGTGAGTTCGGCTGCCGGGTGGCCGAAGGGGTTGTTGGTGCCACGAGATGCGCAGCCGTCTGCTCGCTGCCGGCATCGACCGAGCTGTCGCGAACAAAGGTCCACCACAGCACGGCGAGCACGGCCAGCTTCACCGCCACGGCAGTGGTGAGGTGGCGCAGCAGTCGACTGTCATCGCGGTTCATGGGCTCCCTCTCTCCAAGTTCCGTGCCACCGCCCCCCCATGCCGTCGGCAAAGCGGCGATGCTTGCGCGCCCAGCAGGTGAGTTCGCGTTGTGGCGGTCTGCTCCCAATGCGAAGTCGAGCGTGGCCGTGACTGCCAAAGCGCGTCGCGACGCTGCCAGTCAAGGGCACTTGGCGGTGCTCTTGGCAGCGTTCGGCAGTGATTGACTTGTCGGCAGCAGCGCCTGCAATGGCACCGACTTGCGTCAGGCTTCCCTGTCTTCCGAGGAAGGAATTCGCATCAGCCAGACGCCATGCGTTGGGTCGGAGCCGCTCACACCGCTGGCATGAGATTCGCAGATACAGGGCATGGCGTAGGTGCAAACGGCCGAGTGGTGTCGTGCTCCTGCTGCCTTGGAGTCAGGGCTCGAGCCATGGACCTTCCCCGTTCCGAACCGCAGCCGCAACTCGCGAGGGCCGGTGCCTCGACCGGCGGCTACGACGCGGCCGTGCCGATCGCTTCTTCTGTACCAAACACAGAGGAAGACCCACCCTCGCTCCATCGCCAACCGATTCTCGCGCTGCCGCTTTGAACGCTCGACACCCCACCCCCGAGGAGACACCGCCATGAGCGAATCCACCCCGAGCGTCTGCCTGACACAAGTGCAGGACTACCAGTTCGACGTCGGCTTCGGCACGCCGGGCCCTGCACTGCGCGCCGACGAACCGCCACCGCTGGGCCAGGGCGGCGGTCCTTCGCCCGTTCAGCTGCTTGCTGCCGCGGTGGGCAACTGCCTCAGCGCCTCACTGCTGTTCGCACTGCGCAAGTTCAAGCAGGCACCGGAGCCCCTGTCCTGCAGCGTGCACGCAGACGTCGGGCGCAATGCCGAAGGCCGCATGCGCGTGCTGGCCATGACCGTCCGGCTGACTTTGGGCGTTCCTGCCGCCCGCCTCGAACACCTGGAACGCGTGCTCGCCACCTTCGAAGCCTATTGCACCGTCACGCAAAGCGTCAGCCCAGCGATCCCGGTGACGGTCGAAGTCTTGGATGCCCTCGGGGCCCACCTCAAGTGACGAGCACGCGGCCATGAGCACGGTTCGTTCGCCCCTGAAGCACCTGGCGCCCGGCTGGTATGCATGGTGATGGGCCTGGCGGGGCTGTCGCTGGCCTGGCATGCTGCCGCGCCTGTGCTGGGCGATGGCGCAGGTGCTGGCGCCCTCGTGATCGGCGCCACCGCTGCGCTTGTGTTCGCCGCGCTGCTTGCGGCCAGCCTGTGGCGCCTTCATCGCCACCCCGACGCCTGGGCCGACGACCTCAAGCACCCGGTGCGGCATGTGTTCCTGGCCGCCGTGCCCATCGCGTTGCTGCTGCTCGTCACAGCCGCGGTGTCCGCCGGACTCGGAGGTCCCGTGCTCGAAGCGCTGTGGTGGACGGCATCGCTGCTTCAACTGTCGATCACCGCCTGGGTGATGTCGCGCTGGTGGCGCAGCGGCCCCGGCGGCGGACTGCCTTGGGCGAGCCTGACGCCGGCTCTCTTCATCCCGATCGTCGGCAACGTGCTCGTGCCCCTCGCGGGCGTGCCGCTGGGCCGAGCTGAGTGGTCGGCTGCGCAGTTCGGCATCGGCGCGCTGTTCTGGCCGGTGGTGCTGGTGCTGCTGCTCGTGCGACTGGCGAATCAGGGCCTTTGGTCCAAGCGACTGTTGCCGACGACCTTTATCTTCATCGCGCCGCCGGCAGCCATCGGTTTGTCCGCGCTGCGCTTTGGCATCACGCCGCTGGTGGTCTGGGGCTCGTGGGGCGCAGCACTGTTTGCGCTGCTCTGGGTGACGCCCCTCTTGCGCCGCATCGCGGACCAGCCCTTCGGCATGGCGCACTGGGGCATGAGCTTTCCGATGGCCGCCTTCACGGCGTTGACACTTCGCCTGGCACCGACGGGGCCCCTGAGCGTGCTGGGCATCACGCTGCTGGCTGCCACATCGCTGCTGATCGCTGCACTCGTGCTGGCCACTCTTCGCGGGTTGCGCGACGGCAGCCTCCTGGCACCCGAAACCGTGCCCATCAGCGCAGGCGCCGGCATGGCGCCGGCCTGACGTCGATGTCCGCCAGCGTGCTTCGGCGGCCAGCCCTCAGACCAGGCCCAGCGCCTTCAGGCGTCGGTAAAGGGTGCGTTCGCTCAAGCCCGCCTGGCGCGCCAGTTCCTTGCGTGTGCAGCGCGAGGTCTCGGCGAGTCGGCGCAGGTCGGCGTCGCTGATCTCCCCACCGCGCGCGACGGTTCCGGCTGGTGCCGAGGCAGGGGCCGGGATGGCGACCGGGTGCGGTCCGTCGCCACTGAGAGACTCGGGAAGATGTTCAACTCGCACGATGCCGTCATCGGCAAAGAGGCGGGCACGGTCCAGCACGTTGCGCAGCTCGCGGATGTTGCCCGGCCAGTCATGGGCCTGCAATCTCGCCATCGCCTGGGCGTCGACCGATATGCGATGCTTGACGGGCCCGCCCCGTTGCAGGAAGGAATCCACCAGCATCGGGATGTCGTCCGCGCGCTCGCGCAACGGCGGCAGGTGGATCGGAAACGCGCTGATGCGGTAGTAGAGGTCCTGGCGGAAGCGGCCGTCGGCCACCATCTGCTGCAGCGGCTTGTGGGTGGCGGCCACCAGGCGGAAGTCGGCTTGCTGGGACTCGATCGAACCCACGCGACGGAAGGTGCCCGACTCGATCAAGCGCAACAGCTTGACCTGCATCGACAGCGGCACGTCGCCCATCTCGTCGAGAAACAGCGTGCCGCCCTTGGCCGTCTCGACCAGACCGGGCTTGCGCGCATTGGCACCCGTGAAGGCGCCCTTCTCGTAGCCGAACAGCTCGCTTTCGAACAGCGTCTCGGTCAGCCCCGAACAGTCGACCACGACGAAGGGGCCGTTCGCACGCGGACTGGCCTCGTGCACCGCACGCGCGAACAGTTCCTTGCCTGTACCCGATTCGCCCAGCAACAGCACCGGCAGCGTGGACGGCGCCACGCGCTGTACCGCCGCCAAAGCGGTGTTGAAGGCTGCTGCCCGCCCGACGAGGCCATCGGAACTGGGTCGGGCCGAGGCGCTGCGGACGGTGGCCAATCGCTCCACGTAGGCCACCACCTCCCGCTGCGCGCCGAGGATGGGGCGCAGTTCCACGTCCACGTGCTCCGGGCCACGCGGCGTGTGGTGGATGTGCAGCACCCGATCCGGGCCCTTGAGCTCGAAGGCCTTGCGCATCGGGCAATGCTCGCCCGCCTGGTCGCATGGCACGTCGTAGTGATGCGAGACGCGGAAGCACTTGTGCCCGATGTAGGGCTTGTCCACCGTTCCGAACTGACGTTGGTAGGCCGTGTTGGCGGCCAGGATGTTGTAGTCCGGGTCCAGCACGATCATCGGTTGCGCCTCGTGCTCGAGGAACGAGATCAGGGCCTGGACCTGGGGCTCAGTCCGCAGGGCAGCCGATTCGATCGGAATGTGCGCAGGGGTCTTGGTAGGCATGTTGGGCGGCAGGTTGCGGTGATTGTGCGCGCTGCTGCCAGCACTGCCAATCCGGGTCCATCACACTGCCATGCCTCACTGCCAGAGGCCGCCCTGGCATCGCCGAAGTTCTCGCCAACGGTCCGCGGCGGAAAGAAACTCGTTGCCAATCAATGACTTGGAAGACGGCACTGATTTCGACGGGGGATGGCACGCGTCTTGATCAGGAACAGGGTGTGGCTGCCGCCACGCCTGTCAAACAACCCACTGGAGACCGAGCATGAAGACGAACGAAGGCAGTGTGGATCGCGTGTTGCGCATCGTCGCAGGTCTGGTCCTGATCGGCCTGGCTGCCACCGGCAAGGTGGGCTTGTGGGGCTACATCGGCGTGGTGCCGCTGCTCACCGGCGCGGTCGGCTGGTGCCCGCTCTACACCGTGCTCGGCATCAAGACTTGCCCGACGCACTGATGCATCCGCTGAACAGGAGACCGCACATGCCCAACCGCAGCGCCCTGCAAGTCGAAGGTTTCTTCGACCCCGCCACCTGGACGGTCAGCTACATCGTGCTCGACAAGGGCACGATGCAATGCGCGCTGGTCGACAGCGTGCTCGACTACGACCCAAAGTCGGGCCGAACCTCGAACGCCAGCGCCGACCTCCTCATCGCGCGCGTGCGCGAACTTGGCGCCACGGTGCAGTGGATCCTGGAGACCCACGTCCATGCCGACCACCTGTCGGCCGCGCCCTACTTGAAGCAGGAACTCGGTGGCCAGCTCGGCATTGGCCAGCACATCACCACCGTGCAGAAGGTCTTCGGCAGCCTGTTCAACGCCGGGGCCGAATTCGCCCACGATGGCCGCCAGTTCGATCACCTCTTCAGCGATGGCGAGACCTTCCACATCGGTGGCATGGAGGCGCGCGCCATGCACACGCCGGGGCACACGCCGGCCTGCATGACCTATGTGATCGGCGACGCCAACCAGACCGCCGCCTTCGTCGGCGACACGCTCTTCATGCCCGACTACGGCACGGCACGCTGCGACTTCCCCGGCGGCGACGCGCGCACGCTGTTCCGGTCGATCAACAAGGTGCTGAGCCTGCGCCCGAAACCAAGCTCTACATGTGCCACGACTACCAGCCCGGCGGTCGCGAAGTGCAGTACGTCAGCACGGTAGCCGAAGAACGCGAGAAGAACGTGCACGTGCGAAATGGAATCAGCGAAGAAGAGTTCGTCGCCATGCGCCATGCACGCGATGCCACGCTGGGCATGCCTACGCTGATCCTGCCGTCGGTGCAGATCAACATGCGCGCGGGCCAGCTGCCCGAGCCGGAATCGAACGGCACGCGCTACATCAAGATCCCCTTGAACGCCGTGTAGAGCGTTTCCGCCGCTGCAGGCCGCCATCAGAGCGACCGCTTGCCATTTCAACGATGCGTTTCAGCGATTGCTCAGGAGACAAACCCCATGGACATCCGAACCCTTACCGGCGAACTGTCGGTCGCCCCGCAGATCGTTGCCTTGGATCTCAAGGCGCTGGCCGACGCGGGTTTCAAGTCGATCATCTGCAACCGGCCCGACGGTGAAGGCGCCGACCAGCCCAACTTCGAAGAGATCGAACGCGCGGCCGGCCAGCACGGCCTGCACAGCCGCTACCTGCCAGCCGAGTCGGGCAAGGTCACCGACGAACAGGGCGCGGCCTTCGGTGCGCTGATGGCCGAACTGCCCAAGCCGGTTCTCGCCTACTGCCGCACCGGGATGCGTTCGACCACGATGTGGGCGCTCTCGCAAGCCGGCCAAATGCCGCTGCCGCAGATCATCGAAAAGTCCTCGAAGGCAGGTTTCGACCTCAAGGGCGTGGTTCGCCGCATCGTCAACGGGGGCAAGACGCCGGTGGAAGTGGCCGATGCCACTCACGAGGTCGTCATCATCGGTGGCGGTGCCGCGGGCATCTCAGTGGCGTCCAGCCTGTTGGCGCGCAGCCCGGGCCTGGACATCGCCATCATCGACCCGGCCGACATCCACTACTACCAACCCGGCTGGACCCTGGTGGGCGCGGGCGTGTTCGACCCGGCCACCACCGCGCGCACGATGGCCAGCGTGCTGCCACGCGGCGTGCACTGGATCAAGTCCGCCGTCGCCGCCTTCGAGCCCGAGCGCGACGCCGTCATCCTCGATGGCTGCCGGGTGGTGAAGTACAAGCAGCTGGTGGTCTGCCCGGGCCTCAAGCTCGACTGGCATGGCATCGAAGGCCTGGCTGAATCACTCGGCCGCAATGGCGTGACCAGCAACTACCGCTACGACCTGGCTTCCTACACGTGGCACCTGGTGCAGCAGCTGCATCGTGGCAAGGCCATCTTCAGCCAGCCGCCGATGCCCATCAAGTGCGCCGGTGCGCCGCAGAAGGCCATGTACCTGTCGGCCGATCACTGGAAGCGCACGGGCGTACTCGGCGCCATCGACATCCAGTTCTGCAACGCCGGTGCGGTGCTCTTCGGCGTGGCCGACTACGTGCCGGCCTTGATGGAGTACGTCAAGGCGTATGGCATCGGGCTGAACTTCGGGCAGACGCTGGTCTCGGTCGACGGTCCTGGCAAGAAGGCGGTGTTCAGCAAGGCCAACGCTGACGGCACCAAGGAGCTGATCACGCGCGAATTCGACATGCTGCACGCCGTGCCGCCGCAGAAGGCACCTGACTTCATCCGGGTCAGCCCGCTGTCCGACGCAGCGGGCTGGGTCGACGTGGATCCGGGCACGTTGCGGCACAAGCAGTTCGCCAACATCTTCGGCCTGGGCGACGTGACCAACACCAGCAACGCCAAGACGGCTGCAGCAGCCCGCAAGCAGGCGCCGGTGGTGGCGCACAACCTGCTCGCGGCGCGGAGCTCTGCCAAGGGTGATGCCAAGTACGACGGCTACGGCTCCTGCCCTCTCACGGTCGAACGCGGCAAGATCGTGCTGGCCGAGTTCACCTACGGCGGCAAGGTGGCTCCGAGCTTCCCGAAGTGGGTGATCGACGGAACCAAGCCGTCCGCTCTGGCCTGGTACCTGAAAGAACGTGTCCTGCCGCCGCTGTACTGGGACGGCATGCTCAAGGGCCGAGAGTGGCTGGCCCAGCCTGAGATGGTGGGCTGATGGCGACGGGATTCGCATGGCGGCAGGCGCTGCCTTCTCTGCCCCTGCTCGAGTGGGGCCGGCGCTACGACCGCGAGACGCTGATGGGCGACGGCGTGGCGGCGCTGATCGTTACCATCATGCTGATCCCGCAGAGCCTCGCCTACGCCTTGCTGGCGGGCCTGCCCCCTGAGGTGGGCTTGTATGCCAGCGTGGCCCCGTTGCTGCTGTATGCGGTGTTCGGCAGCAGCCGGGTGCTGGCTGTCGGCCCGGTGGCGGTGGTGTCGTTGATGACCGCAGCGACGGTCGGCGAACACGCCGCGGCGGGAACTGCCGCCTACTGGCAGGTGGCCATCACCCTGGCCTTCCTGTCGGGCGCGATGCTGCTGGCCATGGGCCTGCTGCGCCTGGCTTCATCGCCAACTTCCTCAGCCATCCCGTGATCTCAGGCTTCATCACGGCTTCGGGTCTGCTGATCGCAGCCAGCCAAGTGAAGACGCTGATGGGCGTGAAGGCCGAGGGGCACAACTTCGTCGACCTGCTCGCGGCACTGGCGCGCCAGGCGTCCAACACCCACTGGCTGACGCTGACGGTTGGCGTGCTCGCCACTGCATTCCTGTTCTGGGTGCGCAAAGGGCTGAAACCCCTGCTGATGCGCTGGGGCATAGGACCCAAGGTCGCCGACATCATCACCAAGGCCGGCCCGGTCGCAGCCATCGCCATCACCACCAGCCTAGCCTGGGGCCTGGGCTGGCGGGAACAGGGCATGAAGATCGTCGGCGCCATCCCGCAGGGACTCCCACCCTTGACGCTACCGACCTGGGACGCCGCGCTATGGCGTGAACTTGCCGTCCCGGCGCTGCTGATCAGCGTGGTGGGCTTTGTCGAGTCGGTCTCGGTGGGCCAGACCTTGGCCGCCAAGCGCCGCCAGCGTATCGAGCCCGACCAGGAACTGGTGGCGCTGGGCGCCAGCAACCTGGGCGCGGCCTTCACCGGCGGCTTCCCCGTCACCGGCGGTTTCGCTCGCTCCGTGGTGAACTTCGATGCTGGCGCGCAGACGCCTGCTGCCGGCGTCTTCACCGCTGTCGGCATCCTGCTGGCCACGCTGCTGCTGACCCCTGCGCTGTACTTCCTGCCGCAGGCCACGCTGGCCGCCACCATCATCGTGGCCGTGCTGTCGCTCGTGGATTTCGGCGTCCTCAAGCGCACCTGGTTCTATTCCAAGCCGGACTTCGTCGCCGTGGCCGCCACCCTGCTGGTCACACTGGCCGTCGGTGTCGAAACAGGGTTGCTGGTGGGTGTGGGCGTGTCGCTGGCACTCCACCTGTGGCGCACCAGCCGGCCACACATTGCCACGGTGGGCCTCGTGGCTGGCACCGAGCACTTCCGCAATGTGCTGCGCCATCCAGTTCGTGTGAGCCCGGCGCTGCTCAGCCTGCGCGTCGACGAGAGCTTGTACTTCGCCAATGCCCGCAGCCTGGAAGACCGTGTCAACGACGCTGCCGCTGCGCAGCCCGCGCTGCGACATGTGGTGCTGCAGTGTTCGGCCATCAACAACATCGACGCCAGCGCACTTGAAAGCCTGGAAACCATCGAGCACCGCCTGCGAGACGCCGGCATCGCGCTACATCTGTCGGAGGTGAAAGGCCCGGTGATGGACCGTCTGAGGACCACCGAATTCCTGCGCCATCTCAGCGGCCAAGTGTTCCTCACGCACTTCCAGGCCGTCGCCGCACTGACTCCCGACGTCCTCAACGGCACGGCAACGGCAACCCCGACCACCCTCGACCGAGAACCCAGCCATGCCTGACAACGAAACGATGCAGATCGAGATCGACAACCTCAAGTGCGGCGGGTGCGCGAATTCAATCGTCAAGGGTCTGAGCGAGCTTGACGGCGTCAGCGGCTGGCCTCTACACCACCGGGATGCCCTCCCCAGCCTGGCGAGCCATGCATCTACGGCTACTGGCCGAGCTGCCCACCAGCACGCCGGCGCTCCACTGGGGCGACGTCGACGAGGGCGGCTTCGGATCGCGGCCCTCCTGAATCGGTGCGCAGCCGAGGCCGGTCACACCCTGCAGCCGTGGAAGATGCGTCTCGCGGACGTGCCGGACGGCAGGACAACGGGATCAACCGAGCAGGGAGTGACAATGGCAGCCAACGCAATCAATTTCCGCGGGGTCAGTTCTGGGTGAGCGTCAACAATCTGGGCAAACCGCCGTGGATGGGTGGCACAACAATCACCTCAAACTGGCGCTGTCACACAAAGTTCGCCCACATTGGCGCTGTCACACAACTGTGCGGTTGCCTTCGGGCAGGCAAGAGTTGTGCACCACGGGTCCTGATCCCTTTAGGATCAACCACTTAGGTTGCCCCGCACAACCCAACGATTACCTGAACCCATCAATTTCCTCGGTCGATCCGGCCGAGATGCGACAACACCCCACTGATCCGAGCGCGCGCCAGACGCTCAGTCGCTCGGAGGGGAACGAGCCCCAGTGGGCATGCTCTCGCGTGAGACCTCGCAGCAGGACCCAGGTGCTCATGCGCAGGATGCTGGTGCGCAACGGCACATGCCGTTCGGCGTCGCACGCATTGTCCAGGGACGGACATGCCGCGGCGTGCCATCACCGGGACTCATCGTGCGCCGCCACGTTGCCCGAACGTAAAGGCAGGCTGGCCGCTGGCTGACGACCGCGCGCCCAGCGGGGCGCCGCGGGGCGGGCATTGCGCAGATGTGGCGTAATGGGCGCCTTCGCGAGACCGACGATGGAACGACGCCCCTTCCTGCGTGCCTTGAGCGCTGCCGCCGTCGCCGCCACGGGCGGCGGGTTGACCGTTGCACTGCGCGCCGCGCCCGGCGATCAGATGCGCACCATCTCCTGGGACGACCTGGTGCCGCCCGATTGGGACCCGTCCAAGCAGATGCGCGAGGCGACCAATGGCGTCAGCATGTTCAGCGATGCCGATCCGCGCGCACGCGATGCGATGAAGGCGATGCGCGAGATCTGGGACACCGCGCCGACCGTGGGCGCGATGGACGGCAACCTCGTCAAGCTGCCCGGCTACATCGTGCCGCTCGAGGAAGTGAAGGGCGAGCTCAAGGAGTTCCTGCTCGTGCCTTACTTCGGAGCCTGCATCCACACGCCGCCGCCGCCGGCCAACCAGATCATCCACGTCGTTATGACGCAGCCGGCCAAGGGCTATCGCTCGATGGACGCGGTGTGGATCAGCGGCAAGCTGACGATCGCGCACCGCGAGGACGCGGCCATGGGCGCGAGCGGCTATCGCCTGCAGGCCGGCGCGATCGAGCGCTACGTGGCGAAGCCGCGGCCATGACGCGTTGCGCCGCGATTGCGACCGACCCCCTGCGCCGCCGCGCGCTGAACGGCGCCGTGCTGGCGCTGGCCCTGGCCCTGCTGCTGCCCTGGCTGCAACTGTCCGCGCTTCAGCACGGCTTCGGCCACGTGTTCCACGACCGTGCGGCGTTCGCCGCCGTGCAGGGCGCGCCCGACACCGGGCACGACGAGACGTGCTGCGCCACCTGCGTGGCCGTCGGTGCCGTCCTCGCGTGCGCGCCGTTCGCGGCGCTGCCCGCCACGGTGCTGCTGGCGAGCGTCGACGACGTGGTCACCGTCGTGTCGCCGCGACCTGCCGCGACGCCTTCGCGCATCCTGCGCAATCGCGGTCCGCCCAGCGCCGGCTGAGCCCGTCGACCGCGCGCACCGGCGCGCGTTGCACCTTGCCCCGCGATGTCGGGGCGACGCAAGCCTGGAGACCACCCCATGATGACGAAACGATCGGTCCGTCGGACCGCCGGCGTGTGCTCGCGCTCGGCACGGCATTGGCCCATGCCCATGGCACGGCGCACCAGCACGGCGTCGCCAAGCTCGACGTCGCGGTCGAGTCCAACCGCGTGACCTTCGAACTCGATACACCACTGGACAACCTGATCGGCATCGAGCGCGCGCCGCGCAACGACGCCGAGCGAAAGCGCGCCGACGCGGCGGTCGCGACGCTGCGCGACGCGGCCAAGCTGTTCGGATTCGATCCGGCCGCGCAGTGCCGGCAGCAGGACGTCGAGCTGACGGCCCCGGTGCTCGGACTGGGCGCCGCCGCAGCGCCGTCCGAGCAAGGCGAGCACGCCGACCTGGAGGGCCGCTTCGTGTTCGCCTGTGCCGACACGGCGCGCGCGAGCCAGGTCGACATCGGCCTGTTCAAGGCGTTCCCGAAGCTGCAGCAGCTCGACGTCCAGGTCGCCGGGCCGCACGGTCAGTCGCGCCAGACGCTGAAGCGACCGGCGAACAAGCTCACGCTCGTCAAATGACTGCAGCCACGATCGAGCTCGAGGCGCTACGCTACGCTTGGCCGGGATCCGCCGAGGACACGCTGGCGATTGACGCGCTGGCCATCGACGCCGGCGCCAGCGTATTCCTGCACGGCCCCAGCGGTAGTGGCAAGAGCACGCTGCTGGGCCTGCTCGCCGGCGTGCTGCTGCCGCGTGTCGGCGAGGTTCGGCTGCTCGGCCAGTCGTGGAGCGCACTGTCGGGCGCGCGTCGCGACGCTTTTCGCGCCGACCACGTCGGCTACGTGTTCCAGCAGTTCAACCTGTTGCCCTACCTCAGCACGCTCGACAACGTGCTGCTCGCCTGCCGCTTCTCGGCCCAGCGCGCGCACCGGGCCGCGCAGCTTGCCGGCAGCACCTCGGCGGGTGCCGAGCAGTTGCTGGGGCAAGTCGGTCTGCCGCGCGCGCTGTGGTCGCGCCCTGCGGCACAGCTCTCGGTCGGCCAGCAGCAGCGCGTCGCGGCAGCGCGCGCGCTGATCGGCTCGCCCGAGATCGTGATCGCCGACGAGCCGACCTCGGCGCTCGACGCCGACCTGCGCGACGGCTTCATGGACCTGCTGCTCGGCGAATGCCGCCGCGCCGGCAGCACGCTGGTCTTCGTCAGCCACGATGAGCGCCTGGCCGCGCGCTTCGACCGGCGCGTGTCGACGGCGCAGCTGCATGGCGTGCGCAAGGAGGCCGGCGCATGAAGCCGCTCGTCTCGATCGCCTGGCACAGCGCCTGGCACCGCCGCTCCACGCTCGTGCTGGTCGTGCTGTCGGTCGCGCTGGCGACGCTCCTGCTGCTGGGCGTCGAGCGCCTGCGCAGCGACGTGCGCGAAAGCTTCTCGCAGTCGGTCAGCGGCACCGACCTCGTGGTCGGCGCGCGCACCGGCTCGGTCCAGCTGATGCTGTACGCGGTGTTTCGCATCGGCGGCGCGACCAACAACATCCGCATGAGCAGCCTCCGCGATCTCGCCGCGCTGCGCGGGGTCGACTGGGTCGTGCCGCTGTCGCTCGGCGACTCGCACCGCGGCTTCGCAGTGCTCGCGACGACGCCGGCCTACTTCGAGCGCTTCCGCTACGGCGACCGCCAACTGCTCGCGCTCGCGCAGGGCCGTGCGTTCAACGCCGACGCGGCGGATCTCTACGCGACCGTCCTCGGCGCCGACGTCGCCGAGCGCCTCGGCTACCGCCTCGCCGATCGCATCACGCTGAGCCACGGCGCCGGCACGATCCCCGGCGCCGAGCATGCCGATAAGCCGTTCACGGTGGTCGGCATCCTCGCGCGCACCGGCACGCCGGTCGACCGCACGGTGCACATCGGCATGGAGGGCATGGAGGCGATCCACGTCGACTGGGTCGCCGGCACGCCGCTGCCGGGCATGCGCGTGACGGCCGACGAGGCGCGCAAGCTCGACCTCACGCCCAAGCTGGCGACCGCGGCGCTGGTCGGCCTGAAGAGCCGCAGCGCGGTGTTCGGCGTGCAGCGCGCAGTGGCGGACTACGAGGCGAGCCGCTGATGGCGGTGCTGCCCGGCGTTGCGCTCGACGAGCTGTGGGACGTGATCGGCGCCGGCGAGCGCGCGATGCTCGGCATGTCGGTGATCGTCGCGATCGTCAGCCTGGCGGGACTGGTGTCGGTGGTGCTGGCAGGGCTCAACGAGCGGCGCCGCGAGCTGGCGGTGCTGCGCGCGGTCGGCGCGGCGCCGCGCCACATGCTGTTCCTGCTGGCCATCGAGGGCGCGCTGGTCACCGCGGCGGGCGTGTGCGCGGGCATCGTCGCCACGGCGATCGCGGTCCTGCTCGCCGGGCCGTGGCTGCAGCAGCAGTTCGGCATCACGCTGTCGCGCTCGGCGCCCGGGTCCTCGCAGTGGCTGCTGATCGGCGGCGTGCTGGCCGCGGGCTGGCTCGCCAGCCTGATGCCGGGCTGGCGCGCCTACCGGCTGTCGCTGGCCGACGGGCTGTCGCCGCGCGCGTGATCGATCAGTGTTGTCGGACGGCTCCCATCGTTCGCACGTTCGCTGGTCGATTCGGCGCCGATACTGCTGCGCGTGGACCCCTCGCACCCAGACTTGTTCGGCATTGACTCATCGACCCGGCCCGGCCTGGCAGAGCGCGCGGTACGACGAGGGTTCGAGCCGTTGAAGCCGATGCGCGACTGAAGCAATGGGCGGTCGACCTCGGGCCGCTGGTCCGATTCGGCACGTCGTCCTGGTACTTTCCGGGCTGGGAAGGACTGGTGTTTCGCGACCGGCATTCCGAGAGCGTGTTGTCGAAATCCGGTCTTGCCGCCTACGCGCAGCACCCGCTGCTGCGGACCGTGAGCCTCGATCGCAGCTTCTACCGGCCCTTGTCGACCGCGGAGTACGCTGCACTGGCTGACCAGGTCCCCGACGATTTCCGCTTCGTCGTCAAGGCCGGCTCGTCGGTGACGGACGCGGCACTGCGGGACCCATCCAGCGGCGCACCCGCGCGCCCGAATCCGCTGTTCCTCGATCCGGTGCTCACGCTGGAAACGGTGCTGCGGCCGGCGGTCGAGGGGCTGGGACGCAAGCTGGGCGTGCTGCTGTTCCAGCTGTCGCCCTTGCCTGACGAGTGGTTGTCGACTTCACAGCCCGGCCGGCTGTTGCAGGCGCTCGACTGCCTGTTCACCAAGCTGCCGCGCCCCGATCACAGCCTGTTGGCCATCGAGCTGCGCGACGCAGAGCTGCTGGTTCCCGAGTTGGCCGCGCTGCTGAAGTTGCACGGTGTTCGCTACTGCCTCGGCCTGCACGACCGCATGCCGCCACTCGAGGCGCAGCTCCCGATGCTGCGCGCGACCTGGCCCGGCCCCCTGGTGTGCCGGTGGAACCTGCAGCGGGGGCTGCGCTACCGGCAGGCCAAGGCGCGGTTCGAGCCCTTCGACGCGCTCGCCGCGCCCGACCCGGTCACGCGCCAGGCGCTGGCGCGGCTGATCGCAGTCACGGCGGCGGCGGGTCAGCCGGTCTTCACGACCATCAACAACAAGGCTGAAGGCAGCGCCCCACTCTCGGTGTTCGCGCTGGCGGAGGCCGTGTCGACGCTGCTGCCCTCGCTGCCACCCGGCGTCGCGAGGACTGGCCCCCTGCCCTAGCGCGGCTCCAGTTCGAGGATCCGGCCCGGCCGGCCATCGCCCCACAGCGGCAGGTACTCCACCCGCGACCAGCGTTCGTTGAGGTTGCGGTAGTCGGCGCTGAACACGATGCCGCTCTGCCCGCTCGAGTGGATGAAACGCGAGCGCTTGCGGGCCCCCAGGTCGTACAGAGCCCTCAGACCGGCACCGTGATCGCCCAGGTAGAGCTCGCCGCTGCCGGCATCCGGCCGCAGGCTCACGCGCGAGGCATTGACGGTGAAGGCGTCACCGCCCACCGGGCTTCTCAGCTCGAACCATCGCGCCAGCCACGGCACGCTGCTGAAGGGACGGTGCTCGAGCCGCGCCTGGTGGGCCTGTCCCCATCGCCACTGGCTCACGTCATCGCCCTGTGCGGTCTGCAGTTCGTCGAGCGCGCGCGTGAAGGCCGCGTCGACCTGCTCGGCGCAGGTCTCGACCGCGGGGCTGCCGAGGTCATCGCACCAGCTCGTGTCGTTGCGGTCGAGCACGCCCTCGAGCGCCTCGCGGAAACTGCGCCGGGCCATCTGTTCCATGAACAGGGCTTCGCCGAGATCGTCCGCGAACAGGCCCCACGTCAGTTGACGCACCCAGGCCATGAAGATCAGGGGCGCGGCCCGTTCGGCGGCCATCGTGCCCTCGAAGCCCTCGAGCGCATGCTGTGCCGCCGGCGCCAGCGGGTGCACGGAGTGCGCCTGGCGCAGGAAAGGCAGCAGGCGCTGGGTGGCGGTGGACAGCAGGTCGGCCTGGATCGAGGCCAGGCTGTCCAGGCTGTGCAGCGGTCGCGCGGCCAGCAGCCGTTCGATGCGCTGCTGCCGGTACGGCGGTGCCCATTCGCTGCTGATGAAGTGCGGGTACTGCGGCCCGTGGATGCGCTGGTTCGCGCTCGCGATCCAGCCGCGCGCCGGGTCGCGGTCGCGCGGCGTGGCGGTTGGTGCCAGCCAGCCAGCCCAGTCGTAGCGGGCGTCCCAGCCCGGCGCGGGCACCAGCCCGCGCAGGTCGTTGTCGGGGCGTCGCAGCGGCACGCGGCCAGCCGAGACGAAGCCGATGTGCTGGGCGTCGGCCACCACCATGTTCTGCATCGGCGCCATGTACTGCGCCGACGCGGAGAGAAACTCGTCCACCGAGCCGGCGAGGTTGAAGGCCAGGCCCGCGGCCAGAGTGTCGGACGCGTCGAGTTCCAGGGCGGTCCAGCGCAGCGCCAGCGCGTAGCGCGGCACAGGGCCGCCGGCGCCGGTGACGCCGTGCAGGGCCGGCAGCGCGTCGGAGAGCACCGGGCCGTGGCGCGTCCGGCGCGCGATGAAGCTCACGTCGGCAGCGCCCTTCACACGGATGGTTTCCGGGACGTTCTCGAAATGGGCCCAGCCGTCCGGGGTCTCGTAGCGCTCGGGGTCGCCGGTGTCGATGCGCTCGATGTAGAGGTCCTGCACGTCAGGCGCGGTGTTCGTGTAGCCCCAGGCCACGCGTTCGTTCTGCCCCAGCACGATCAATGGCAGGCCCGGAATGCTGGCACCGGCCACCTTCAGGCCCGGAGCCTCGAGCCGGGCCACGTACCAGAGGGTCGGCGCGCTCAGCTTGAGGTGCGGGTCGTTGGCCAGCAAGGGACTGCCGGTGACACTGCGTGTGCCGGCGACGGCCCAGTTGTTCGAGCCGACGCCCTCGACGCCGCTCTCGATCTGCCATGGCAGGCCGTTCGCGTCGGCTCCGTCGGCCCGCTGCGGCGGCTGCCCGTCACCCAGCTCCAGCCGGCGGTACAGCGCCGCGTAGTCGGCCGTGGCCAGCGGCTTCTCGCCCGGATACGGCGGCAGCAGCTGCTGGATGCGTGCGACCGGCATCGTCAGTGCCAGGCGCATGCGCAGCAGCTCGGTGCTCCAGTTGCCGCCCAGGTCCCAGGCCATCATGGTCGACCACGCGAGGCTGTCGACCGGGCTCCAGGCTTCGGGTTGCAGCCCCAGCAGCAGGAACTCCGGCGGCCGGGCCCGAAGGTGACCGCGCAGGTAGGCGTTGATGCCCGCCGCGTACGCATTGAGCATCGCCCGCACGCCCGGCCCGGCCTGCTCCCACTGGTCCTGCGCGGCGCGCCGCACGCCCAGCGCCGCAGGAAACGGTCGCTCTCCACCGCGCGCGGCCCGAAGGCCTCGGCCAGCCGGCCCGCGCCGATGCGCCGGTGGGTCTCCAGCTGCCACAGCCGGTCCTGCGCATGCACGAAACCCAAGCCGAACCAGGCGTCGTCGATCGAGGCGGCGCGGATCGTCGGCACGCCCTGCGCGTCGCGCTCGATCTGCAGCCCGGCGCGCAGGCCCTCGACGCGCAGCCGGCCCTCGGCGATCGGCAGCGCGAGTTGCCGATAGACCAGCAAGGCCGCGATCACGCCCACGCCCGCCAGCAGCAGGACCGCCAGGCACCGACGCATCCACTTCATGGGGACAGGCTAGTCGCTGCCCTCCTCCGCCGCATCGGGGTTCGCACGGGCGCGGCGGGCTCAGCCCCCGCGCAGATAGTCGGCCTTGCCGAGCTCCACGCCGTTGTGGCGCAGCAGCGCGTAGGCGGTGGTCACGTGGAAGAAGAAGTTCGGCAGCGCGAAGTGCTTCAGGTACTGCTCACCGGTGAACTGCAGCGGCTCGCGCCCGCGCACCGGCACGCTGATGGGCTTGCCCTCGCTGCCGTCGACCTGGTCCGCGGGCACGCTGCGGAGGTAGGCCGCGGTCGCCTCGATGCGGGCCTGCAGTTCGGCGATGGTGGACTCGGTGTCATCGAACTTCGGCGCCTCGCCGCCAGCCAGCCGCGCGACGCCGAACTTGGCACTGTCGCAGGCGATCTGGATCTGCTTGCCCAGCGACAGCATGTCGGGCGCCAGCCGCGAGGTCAGCAGCGTGTCGGGATCGAACTTCTTCGCCTGGGCATGCGCCACGGCCTTGTCCAGCCATTTCGCGAGGTTGCCGAGCATCGTCAGAAAGATGGGCACGCTGGCCGAATGCATCGTGATTGCCATGGGAGTCTCCTCGTGAGGTGGCGGATGCTACCGGTAACCCCGGTCCGGCGCAGGGCGTGCACAATCGACCGCTCCGGCCGCGGGACGGCGGCCCATTGCAGCCCATGAACATCATCATCCTGGACGACTATCAGGACGCGGTCCGCAAGCTCCCCTGCGCCGCCAAGCTCGAGGCTACAGCGCCAAGGTCTTCACCAACACCGTCAAGGGCAATGGCCAGCTGGCCGTGCGACTGCGCGACGCCGACGTGCTGGTGCTGATCCGTGAACGCACCCAGTTCACGCGGCAACTGCTCGAGAAGCTGCCGCGCCTGAAGCTGATTGCGCAGACCGGCCGCGCCGGCCCGCACATCGACATCGAGACCTGCACCCGCCTCGGCATCGCGGTGGCCGAGGGCGTGGGCTCGCCGGTGGCGCCGGCCGAGCTGACGTGGGCACTCATCATGGCGGCCATGCGCCGCCTGCCGCAGTACGTGAGCAACCTCAAGCACGGCGCTTGGCAGCAGGCCGGGCTCAAGTCGCAATCGATGCCGGCCAACTTCGGGCTCGGCATGGTGCTGCGGGGCAAGACGCTGGGCCTGTGGGGCTACGGCCGCATCGGCCAGCTGGTCGCCGGCTACGGCCGGGCGTTCGGCATGAAGGTGGTGGTGTGGGGCAGCGACACCTCACGCGGCAAGGCGCAGGCCGACGGCCACGAGGCGGCCACGTCGCGCGAGGGCTTCTTCGAATCCTGCGACGTGATCTCGCTGCATCTGCGTCTGCACGAGGCCACCCGCGGCCTGGTCCGGCTCGAGGATCTGCAGCGCATGAAGCCGACCGCGCTGTTCGTCAACACGGCACGCGCCGAACTTCTCGAGGAGCACGCGCTGGTGACGGCGCTGAACCGCGGCCGGCCGGGCATGGCGGCGGTCGACGTGTTCGACAGCGAGCCCATCATGCAGGGCACCCCGCTGCTGCGGCTGGAGAACGCCATCTGCACTCCGCACATCGGCTACGTCGAGCAGGAGACTTACCAGCAGTACTTCGACGCCGCGTTCGACAACGTCGTCAATTTCATCCAGGCCAGCCGACCAACGTGGTGAACCCCGAGGCGCTGCGGGTCCTGCGTGGCTGACGTGCCGCGCGCGGGGCTGAGCGCCGACGCCCCCGCAGCGTCGCCCCCCCGCCGGCCGACGCGCTGCGCGGCGCACGCTGGGCATTGCTGTTCGGCAATTTCGTGATCGGCTGCGGCGTGATGGTCATCGCCGGCTCGCTGAACGACCTGACGCGCTCGCTGCAGGTGAGCGTGGCGCTCGGCGGGCAGCTGATCGCGATCGCCGCGGTGATGATGTGCCTGGGCGCTCCGCTGCTGGCCGCGGCGGTCGGCCGCGTCGACCGCCGCCGGCTGCTGGCCTTCACGCTGGCCTGGTATGCGGTGGGCCATGCCGTGTCGGCGCTGATGCCCAGCTATGCCGCGCTGGCGCCGGTGCGCGCGCTCTGCATGCTGGGCGCGGCGGTGTTCACGCCCCAGGCCGCGGCGGCGATCGGCTGGCTGGCGCCGCCGGCGCAGCGCGGCCGGGCCATCACCTTCGTGTTCCTCGGCTGGTCGGTGGCCTCGGTGTTCGGCATGCCGCTGCACAGCTACATCGGCGAGGCGCTCGGCTGGCGCTGGGCCTTCGGCCTCGTGGCGCTGCTGGCCGCCGGCGGTGCAGTCTGGGTGTGGCTGGTCATGCCCGATGGCGTGCGGCCGCCGGCCATGAACCTGCGCGCCTGGCGCGAGGTGCTGACGCACCCGCTGCTGATGGCGATCGTGGCGGTCACGGCCCTGTTCGGTGCGGGACAGTTCACCGTGTTCACCTACTTCGCGCCGTACTACAAGCAGGTGCTCGGTGCCGGGCCCACGCAGATCAGCCTGCTGTTCGCCTGGTTCGGTGCCTTCGGGCTGATCGGCAACGTGCTGCTGTCGCGCCACGTCGACCGCATCGGTGCCGCGCGTGCGGTGACCCTGCTGCTCGGTGCCGTGGCCCTGACGATGCTGATCTGGCCGTTGGGCACCGGCTACCTGTCGATGGCCTGCGTGCTACTGCCGTGGGCGCTGGGCATGTTCGCGGCCAACTCGGCGCAGCAGGCCCGCCTGGGTCAGGCCGCGCCGGCCCTGGCTCCGGCGCTGATGGCGCTGAACACGTCGGCCATCTACCTCGGCCAGGCGGTTGGCGCAGCGGGGGGCGGTGCGCTGGTCGCGGCGCAGGAAGCCGCTGGCGCCAGTGGGCCCGGACTCTACGGCGGCCTGCACTGGGTCGGCCTGGGCTGGCTGCTCGCGGCGCTGGCCCTCAGCCGCTGGGCCGAAAACCGCATGCGGCGCGACAGCCGCCACGCCTGAGCACGTGCCGCTCAGCCCTTGGTCCCGAAGATCTTGTCGCCGGCGTCGCCCAGCCCGGGGATGATGTAGCCGACCTCGTTGAGGTGGCTGTCGATCGCCGCCGTCCAGCAGCGCACTTCGGGATGGGCCGCATTCAGCGCCTTCACACCCTCCGGCGCGGCCACCAGCACCAGCGCGCGGATGTCGCGGCAGCCCTTGCGCTTGAGCAGGTCGACAGTGGCGATCATCGAGCCGGCGGTCGCCAGCATCGGGTCGATGATCAGCGCGGTGCGCTCTTCCAGCGAACCGACCAGGTTCTCAAAATAGTGCTCCGGCTGCAGCGTGTCGTGGTTGCGCGAGAGACCCACCACGCTGATCTTGGCGTTCGGGATCATGTCGAGCACGCCGTCCAGCATGCCCAGGCCCGCGCGCAGGATCGGCACGATGGTGACCTTCTTGCCCTTGATCTGATCGACCGCCGTCGGTCCGCTCCAGCACTCCACCGTCACCTGCTCCAGCGGGAAGTCGGCCGTGGCCTCGTAGGCCAGCAGTCGGGCGATCTCGGCGGTGATCTCGCGGAACTTCTTGGTCGAGATGTCGGCGGCGCGCAGCAGCCCGACCTTGTGTCGGACCAGCGGATGCAGGACTTCGAGGACGGGCATGTCGGCAGTCTATGTGCAGACGGTGGTCACGGCTCCGCGTCAGGTCGCGCCGCGCTGGCGCACCGCCTCGTAGAGACCGATGCCGCTCGCCACCGAGACGTTCAGGCTCTCCACCGCGCCGGCCATCGGCAGGCTGACGAGTTCGTCGCAGGTCTTGCGCGTGAGCTGGCGCATGCCCTGCCCTTCGGCGCCCAGCACCAGCGCGACCGCTTGCCTCAGGTCCGCCGCGTACAGCGTGCGCGGCGCATCGTCGGCGGTGCCGATGACCCAGATGTTGCGTTCCTTCAGTTCACCCAGCGTGCGCGCCAGGTTCGTGACCATGAAATAGGGCACCGTCTCGGCCGCGCCACTGGCCACCTTGGCGACCGTGGCGTTGATGCCGACGGCGTGGTCCTTCGGCGCGATCACCGCGTGGGCCCCGGCCCCGTCGGCGACGCGCAGGCAGGCGCCGAGGTTGTGCGGATCGGTCACGCCGTCGAGCACCAGCAGCAGCGGCGGGCCCTCCACCGTGTCGAGCAGGTCGTCGAGCGACTTCGTGGCCGGCGCTGCGGTGACCTTGGCCACCACGCCCTGGTGGCGGTGCGTGCCGGAGAGCGCCTGCAGGCGCAGCTCGTCGCTCTCGATCAGGCGCACGCCGGCTTCCTTGGCACGTTCGATGAACTGGCGCATGCGCGCATCGCGCCGCGTGCCGTCGATATAGAGCTCGACGACCGAGCCGGGGGCCGTCTTGACACGGACGGTGACGGCGTGGAAGCCGAACAGGATGCGGGGGGAGGAGGACATGCGGGGATTATCGGGGGCGGTCTCAGTGCCCGCGGGTGCCTTGCTGCGCAACGGCCGCCGCGACCGAGCTCACGAGGAAGTCAGCAAGACCGTGCCGCCAGGACTGACCGTGCCCGCGGGTGCCTTGCTGCGCAACGGCCGCCGCGACCGAGCTCACGAGGAAGTCAGCTGCCCCGCCTCGATCCTGACTTGCCGGTCGCAGCGGGCGGCGATGGCACGGTCGTGGGTCACCAGCACCAGCGTCGTGCCCTGCTCGCGGTTGAGCTCGAACATCAACTCCATGACCTTCTCGCCGGTCGCGAAGTCCAGGCTGCCGGTGGGTTCGTCGGCCAGCAACAGCGCCGGTTTCACGACGAAGGCACGCGCCAGCGCCACGCGCTGCTGCTCGCCCCCGGACAGCAGCTTCGGGTAGTGCCCCAGCCGCTCGCCCAACCCCACACGCGCCAGCATCTCGGTCGCCGCCGTGCGGGCGTCGCTGCGGCCCTGTAGTTCCAGCGGCAGCATCACGTTCTCCAGCGCGGTCAGGTTGCCCATCAGCTGAAAGCTCTGGAACACGAAACCCACGCGCTCGGCGCGCACTGCGGCTCGGGCATCCTCGTCGAGGCCGAACAGGTCGATGCCGGCGAGCCTCACGGTGCCCTCACTCGGCGTGTCCAGCCCGGCGATGATGGCCAGCAGCGTGCTCTTGCCCGAGCCCGACGCTCCGACGATGGCGGCCGACTCCTGCGCCGCCAGCGAGAAGTCGATATCGTGCAGGATGGTCAGTTCGCCGCTGGAGTCCTGCACACGCTTGCTGACGTGCTCGACGGCGATGATCGCTTCGGTCATTGAGGGGGAGTCGGATGGCAGTGAGTCGCAGGGACTGTATCAAGCAGCTCGCCGCATCGGCGTTGGCGGGGCTTGTGGTCTCGCCGGTGCGGGCGCAGGCCGCCAGGCCGGTGATCCTGGTCGTGGGCGACAGCCTGTCGGCCGAGTACGGCCTGCAGCGCGGCAGTGGCTGGGTGGCCCTGCTGGAGAAGCGGCTGGCGCAGGAGAAGGTCGCCGCCGGCGTCATCAACGCCAGCATCAGCGGCGACACCACCTCGGGTGGCCGCTCGCGCCTGCCGGCGCTGCTGGCGCAGCACAAGCCGGCGGTGGTGATCGTCGAGCTGGGCGGCAACGATGCCTTGCGCGGCCTGCCGCTGGCGATGACCGAACGCAATCTGGTCGAGATGACGCGGGCCTCGAAGGCGGCCGGTGCGCGGGTGCTGCTGGCCGGCATGCAGGTGCCACCGAACTACGGCCGCCAGTACAACGAAGACTTCGCGGCACTGTTCGGCAAGGTCGCCCGGGCCGAGGGTACGGCGCTGCTGCCCTTCCTGCTGAAGGGCGTGGGGGATGCGCCGAACGCGAGCGAGCTGTTCCAGGCTGACCGCATCCACCCGAAGGAAGCGGCCCACCCCATCATCCTGGGCAACGTGTGGCCGGTGCTGCGGCCGCTGCTGAAGTAAGCCGCCGCCGCAGGCGGCCCTACTCGTCGTCGCTCGCGTCCAGACCGGGGAACAGCACCTCGGTGTAGCCGAAGCGGCTGAAGTCGCGCACCCGCATCGGGTAGAGCACACCAACCAGGTGGTCGCACTCGTGCTGCACCACGCGGGCGTGGAAGCCTCGGCCTCGCGCTCGATGCGCCGGCCTGCGGGTCGAAACCGGCGTAGCGGATCCGCTGGTGGCGTGGCACCACGCCGCGCAGTCCGGGCACCGAGAGGCAGCCCTCCCAGCCGTCTTCCAGATCCTCCGACAGCGGGGTGATCTGCGGGTTGATCAGCACCGTGCGCGGCACCGGCGGCGCCTCCGGGTAGCGCTCGCTCTTCGTGAAGCCGAAGATCACGAGCTGCAGGTCCACCCCGATCTGCGGTGCCGCCAGGCCGGCACCGTTGGCGGCCTCCATCGTGTCGAACATGTCCTCGATCAGCGCATGCAGCTCGGGCGTGTCGAATTCGCGCACCGGGTGCGCGACGCGCAGCAGGCGCGGATCGCCCATCTTCAGGATGTCTCGAACGGCCATGGCGTCTGCCCCTCCCGGTTTCGTCCTCAGTCCAGCAGCGCGCGCAGCGCCGCCTCGTCGATCACGGCCACGCCCAGCGCCTGTGCCTTCTCGAGCTTGCTGCCGGCTTCCTCGCCGGCCACCACGTAGTCGGTCTTCTTCGACACCGAGCCGGCCACCTTGCCGCCGGCGGCCTCGATCAGTTCCTTGGCGGCCTCGCGACCCAGGCTCGGCAGCGTGCCGGTCAGCACGAAGGTCTTGCCGGCCAGCGGCCTGGGCGTGAGGTCGGCCTCGCCGGCGTGCTCGTCCCAGTGCACGCCGGCGGCGCGCAACTGCTCGACCACCTCGCGGTTGTGCGGCTGATCGAAGAAGGTACGCAGGCTCTGCGCTACCACCGGGCCCACGTCGTTGACCTCCAGCAGTTGCTCGACGCTCGCGTCCATCACGCGGTCGAGCGCGCCGAAATGTCGCGCCAGGTCCTTGGCGGTCGCCTCGCCGATGTGGCGGATGCCCAGCGAGAACAGGAAGCGCGCCAGCGTCGTGGCCTTGCTCGCCTCCAGCGCTGCCACCAGGTTGGCCGCGCTCTTGTCGCCCATGCGCTCCAGCGCGACGAGCTTGGCCACGCCGAGCCTGTAGAGCTCCGGCAGCGTGCGGATGATGCCGCCGTCGACAAGCTGCTCGACCAGCTTGTCGCCCAGTCCCTCAATGTCCATCATGCGCCGCCCGGCGAAATGCAGCAGCGCCTGCTTGCGCTGTGCAGCGCAGAACAGGCCGCCCGAGCAGCGGTAGTCGACGCTGCCGCGCTCGCGCAGCGCCTGGCTGCCGCACACCGGGCAGGCACGCGGCATGCGGAAGTTGGGGACGTATGCCGTTCGCGGGACGGGCACGCGACCCACCACCTCGGGGATCACGTCGCCCGCGCGCCGCACGATCACCGTGTCGCCGATGCGGATGCCCTTGCGGCGCAGCTCGAAGCGGTTGTGCAGCGTGGCATTGCTCACCGTCGTGCCGCCCACGAACACCGGCTGCAGCTTGGCCACCGGCGTGAGCTTGCCGGTGCGGCCGACCTGGATCTCGATGCCGGCCAGCTGGGTCGACTGCTCCTGCGCCGGGTACTTGTGCGCCACCGCCCAGCGCGGCTCGCGCGATTTGAAGCCGAGCTGCTGCTGCAGCGCACGCTCGTCGACCTTGTAGACCACACCGTCGATGTCGAACGGCAGCGCGTCGCGCTCAGCCGCGATGCCGGCGTGGAAGGCGGCCAGCGCCTCGCCGCCCTCGACCACGGTGCGGTGCCCGTCGACCGGCAGCCCCAGCGCCGCCAGCGCGTCCAGCAACCCGGCGTGCGTGGGCGGCACGTCCCAGCCCTGCACGTCGCCCAGTCCATAAGCGAAGAAGCTCAGCGGCCGCTGGCGTGCGATGCTGGCGTCGAGCTGGCGCACGATGCCGGCCGCCGCATTGCGCGGGTTCACGAAGGTCTTGAGCCCGGCCTCGCGCTGGCGCTCGTTGAGCGCCTCGAAGTCGTCTCGCCGCATGAAGACCTCGCCGCGCACCTCCAGCACCGGCACCGTGATGCCGCGCAGCTGCTTCGGCACCGACTCGATCGTGCCGACGGTGTGCGTCACGTCCTCGCCGGTCTCGCCGTCGCCGCGCGTGGCGGCCTGTACCAGCCGGCCGGCCTGGTAGCGCAGGTTGATCGCCAAGCCGTCGAATTTCAGCTCGGCGGCGTAACGCAGCGGCGGCGCGTCGGGCGGCAGCTTCAGTGCGTTGCGCACCGCGGCGTCGAACTTCAGCGCACCGGTGGGCGTGGTGTCGGTCTCGGTCTTGATCGACAGCATCGGCACCGCGTGCCGCACCGCCGACAGGCCTTCGAGCACCGCGCCGATGACGCGCTGGGTCGGCGAGTCCGGCGTGCGCAACCCGGGGTGCGCCGCCTCCAGCGCCTGCAGTTCGGTGAACAGGCGGTCGTACTCGACGTCCGGGATCTCCGGAGCGTCGAGCACGTAGTAGCGGTGGGCGTGGTACTCGAGCTGCTCGCGCAGTTGCGCGGCGCGGGCGGCCGGATCTTCCGCGCGGTCGGACATCGGCAGGTGCCCGCTCGCGTTCAGCTGAACAGCCGGCGCGTCGCGGCGCTGCCGGCCGCGAGGTCGCGTGCCGCGAGCGCCTCGTACAGGCTTTCGAGCGCCTGGCCGATGGAGGCGAAGGCCGCCGGCTGCAGCGGCTGGCCGCTGTCGTCGTACATCGCGGCGTCGAGCTCGGCAGCCAGCGCCTCGCCTGCGGCGCACCAGGCAGCGAACGGTGCGGCCGCGGCAGCGGTCTGCGGCACGTCGAAGGCCAGCGTCAGCTCGCGGACGGCGGCCTGGCTGGGCTCGTCGGCCAGCGCTGCCTGCGGATCGAACTGCAGCGTCAGCACCGGCGGCGCGCCCTCGTCCTCGCCGGGCTGCACCAGGCGGCCCGGCAGCGCACCGACCATGAAGCCGTGGCGGGCGGCGTGCTGCTGCACATAGCCCAGCGACCACGCGGCGCCGCGCGATACCAGCCGCAGCGCGAGCTGAGCGTCGTGCTGGCCGGCGAAGGCGTCGAGCTCGCGGGCCCGCGCGACGACGTCGAGCATGTCGGGAAAATCGGGCAGCGCACCGATGGGTTCGGCGAAGGCCTGCACCTTCTGCACGAACTCGGAGTACTCGATCTCGTTGAGCGCCCCGCTGCGGTTGGCCAGTTGCACACCGGCCTGGAACTCCCCGTAGCGCTGGCCGGCGGCCGGCGTTTCCCATTCACCCGACTCGGCGTTCAGTCCCTCGACCAGCAACGGCTTGCTGCCGGCACGCCGGGCCGGTGGCAGGTGGGCGATCGCGGTCTCGCCGCTCACCGGGTTGTCGACGGTCAGCGTGGCGATCGCGTCGATCAGCGCGTCGAGACGCGGCAGGCCGGCGGCGCGGCGCACCAGCGTCGGCTCGATGCGCGGCGGCTGGCTGTCTTCGGCCTCCGCCTTCGGGCCGGTATCGTCGGCCGGGGGGGGCTCGGTCGGCGCAAAGCTCGGCTCCTGCAGCGGCGCGGGCTCCGCCCCGGGCTCGAGCGCCACACGCTTCACCTCGTTGCGGCGCGCCTGCCAGGTGCCGTGGGCCACGATCGCGGCGAGCACCAGCCCCCCCAAAATGGCCAAGGACAATTGCAGCGTGCTCATGACGGCTCCCCGCTCGCCGGGTCCGTCGAGCGACCCTCCCGGAGGGTCGGGCCTTGCTGGGGGCGGCCCGGCGCTGCGGCCCGCGCGAACGCTTGGTTCATGGCCTCTCTCATGCGGCCTCGGCCATCGAGACCGCCGCGTCCATGTCGACCGCGACGATGCGCGACACGCCCTGCTCCTGCATGGTCACCCCGATCAGCTGCTCGGCCATTTCCATCGCGATCTTGTTGTGCGAGATGAACAGGAACTGCGTGTGTTCGGCCATGCTGCGCACCAGCTTGGCGTAGCGCTCGGTGTTGGCGTCGTCGAGCGGCGCGTCCACTTCATCGAGCAGACAGAACGGCGCCGGGTTGAGCTGGAAGATCGCGAACACCAGCGCGATCGCCGTCAGTGCCTTCTCGCCGCCTGACAGCAGGTGGATGGTGCTGTTCTTCTTGCCCGGTGGCTGCGCCATCACCTGCACGCCGGCGTCGAGGATCTCGTCGCCGGTCATCACCAGCCTGGCGTTGCCGCCGCCGAACAGCTCCGGGAACATGCGGCCGAAATGCTCGTTGACGGTGTCGAAGGTGCCCTTGAGCAGGTCGCGCGTCTCGAGGTCGATCTTGTGGATGGCGTCTTCCAGCGTGGTCATCGCGTCGATCAGGTCGGCCGACTGCGCGTCGAGGAAGGTCTTGCGTTCGCGCGAGGCGGTCAGTTCGTCGAGCGCGGCCAGGTTCACTGCGCCCAGCGCCGCCACTTCGCGGTTGATGCGGTCGATCTCGCCCTGCAGGCCGTAGAGCTTGACGCCGTCGTCCTCGATGTTCTTGCCCAGCGCCTCCAGGTCGACCTGCGCGGCCGTCAACTGCTCCAGGTACTGCGCACCGCCCAGTTGTGCGGCCTGCTGCTCGAGCTGCAGCTTGCCGATCTTCTCGCGCAGCGGCTCGAGGCTGCGTTCGAAACCCAGGCGCTGTTCTTCGGCCTGGCGCAGTCGGGCCGACAGCTCGTCGTAGGCGCTGCGCTGCGCGCCCAGCGCCTGCTCGCGCTCGAGCTTCAGCGCCAGCGCGGTCTGCAGACCGGCCTGCGCGGCGGCGTCGGTCAGACGCCCCAGCTCTTCCTGCAGTTGGGCGGCGCTCTGCTCGTTGGTGGCCACCTGCTGGGCGGCGGTCTCGATCGATCGCTGCAGCTCGCCGCGCCGCGCGGCCAGCGCGCGGGAGCTGAACTGGGCCTCCTGGGCCTCGCGCTCCAGGGCGCGCAGTTGCTCGCGCGCGGCGCTGAGCTGGCGTTCGGCCTGGATCACCGCCTCTTCCAGGTCGGCATGGCGCTCCTGCTCGTTGGCGAGCTGCAGGTCGAGCTCCTCGAAGCGGGCTTCACCGGTGACGCGGCGCTCCTGCAGCTCTTCCAGGCCGGCGTCGATCTCGGCCAGCTCGGATTCGATCTGCTCGCGCCGTGCGCTGGTCTGCTCGCTCAGTTGGGCGAGCCGCAGCACCTCGACCTGCAGCTGGTGGGTGCGCGTCTGGCCCTCGGCGGCCTCGCGACGTGCGCTAACCAGCCGCGACGAGGCATCGGTGTAGGCAGCCTCGGCCCGCACCAGGGCGGCGCGCGACTCGTCGACGATCAGTGCCTGGGCGCGTGTCTGCTTCTCCAGGTTCTCGATCTCCTGGGCGCGCGCCAGCATGCCGGCCTGCTCGGAGTCGGGTGCATAGAAGCTCACCGCGAACGGGCTGACCGCGTGGCCGGCCGGCGTCATGATGACCTCGCCGTGGGTCAGCTTGCCGCGGTCGGCCAGCGCCTCGTCGAGCGAAGCCGCGGTGTACACGCCTTCGAGCCAGTCGTTCAGCAGCGCTGCCAGCCCGGCATCACCGACCTGCCCGCCCAGACGCAATAGGTCCGACAGCCGAGGCAGCGTGGCATGGGTGTTGGCGATCGCGCCGCTCGGCGGGGTGTAGAAGGCCAGCTTGGCCGGGGGAGCATCGCCCTCGAAGGCGCGCACCGTCTCCATGCGGCCGACCTCGAGCGCATTGATGCGCTCCCGCAGCGCCGCTTCCAGCGCGGTCTCCCAACCGGCCTCGATGTGCAGCCGCGTCCACAGCCCGCTCAGCCCGTCGAGCCCGTGCTTGGCGAGCCAGGGCTTGAGCTTGCCCTCGGTTTGCACCTTCTCCTGCAGCGCGCGCAGCGCATCGAGGCGGGCGCTCAGGTCGGCCTGGCGGGCCGCTTCGGTGTTGACGCGCTCCTGCCGGGCGCGGCGATCTTCATCGAGCTGGGGCACCGACGCGGTCAGTTCCTCGGCACGCGCATCGGCCACCGCCTGGCCTTCCTCGGCGCCGGCGAGTTGAACGCGCAGGCCTTCGAGGCGCGCCTCGTCGGGCGCTGCCAGCGTCTGGCGCTCGCCGGCCAGGCGCTCGCGACGCTGCGTGAGCGCGCGGCTCTGCTCCTCGACGCTGCGCGACTCGGCGGCCAGCAACTGGATCTGCTGCTGCACCTGGCCGGCCTTGCCGCGCTGCTCGTTGGCGCGGCCCTGCGCGGCGCGCACCGTGTCTTCCACGCCCGGCAAGGCGCCCGACTGCTCCTCGGCCTGCGCGGCCAGCAGCTCGGCCTGTTCGTCGGCCAGCGCGATCTGCGCGGCGATCTCGTCGAGCTCGGCCACCGCCTGCAGGCGCCGCTCGTCCCAGTTCGCGTTCTGGCCCGTCAGTTCGGCCAGCCGCTGCTCGACGCGCTGGCGACCCTCTACCACGTAGCGGATGCGTTCCTCGAGCCGGCTCACCTCGAGCGCGGCCTCGGCCAGCGAACCCTGGGCGGTGTGCAGCGCGTCGCTCGCCGCGTAGTGCGACTGGCGCACCGTCTCCAGCTCGGCCTCGACGTGGCGCAATTCGGCCAGCCGCGACTCGATGGCATTGGTGGCCTCGAGCACGGCCTTGTGCACGCGCTCCTCCTCGGACGCCGCGTCGCGGTGCTTCAGGAACCACAGCTGGTGCAGCTTCAGCGTGCCGGCCTCCTGCAGGCGGCGGTACTGGGCGGCGACCTCGGCCTGCTTCTCCAGCTTGTCGAGGTTGGCGTTGAGCTCGCGCAGGATGTCGTCGACACGCTGCAGGTTCTCGCGCGTGTCCTTCAGACGGTTCTCGGTCTCGCGGCGGCGTTCCTTGTACTTGGAGACGCCGGCAGCCTCTTCGAGAAAGAGCCGCAGCTCCTCGGGCTTGGACTCGATGATGCGGCTGATCGTGCCCTGGCCGATGATCGCGTAGGCGCGCGGCCCGAGGCCCGTGCCGAGGAACACGTCCTGTACGTCGCGGCGCCGCACCGGCTGGTTGTTGATGTAGTAGCTGGAGGTGCCGTCGCGGGTGAGCACGCGCTTGACGGCGATCTCGGCGAACTGGGCCCAGGAACCGCCGGCGCGCGCATCGGCGTTGTCGAACACCAGCTCCACGCTGGAGCGGCTGGCCGGCTTGCGGTTGCCCGAGCCGTTGAAGATCACGTCCTGCATCGACTCGCCGCGCAGCTCGGATGCCTTGCTCTCGCCGAGCACCCAGCGCACCGCGTCCATGATGTTGGACTTGCCGCAGCCGTTCGGCCCGACCACGCCGACGAGCTGACCGGGCAGCTGGAAGTTCGTCGGCTCGGCGAAGGACTTGAAACCGGAGAGCTTGATCGAGTTGAGGCGCATCGCGGGCGGTTCGCAGGGCGCTGCGCCGGGCTGTTGCGTGGCCCCGCACTGCGCCGCTAACTCGTTGATTTGTAATGAGAAACCGGCTCGCGAGCCGGCTTGAGAGTGCTCGGGATGATAGCATCGGGCCCTCCCCTGAACTGCAAGCAAACGTCGACTGCGCGGGATGTGCAGCGGCGTCGAACCATGGCCAAGACCGCCAAGAAATCCAGCCCGCGCACGCCGCCCCGGCAGCGCCCCGATGCCCCCCAATCCGCCCACCGCGCCGAGCAAGGAACTGCATGTGTTCCCGAACCCGGCGCCGGAGCGCGACTACGTCATCCAGTTCCAGATCCCAGAGTTCACCTGCCTGTGCCCGCTGACCGGGCAACCCGACTTCGCGCACTTCACGATCGACATGATTGCCGACGGGCTGTGCGTCGAGCTCAAGAGCCTGAAGATGTACATGTGGAGCTTCCGCGACGAGGGCGCCTTCCACGAGAAGGTCACCAACGACATCCTCGGCAAGATCGTCGAGACCACCGCGCCGCGCTTCGCCCGCATCACCGCCAGGTGGTACGTGCGCGGTGGTATCTACACCAACGTGGTCGCGGAGCACCGCAAGAAGGGCTGGAAGCCCGAACCGCTCGTCGTGCTGCCGCAGCACGCCACGGAGCGCGGGCTGCCGACCTGAGCGAGGCCCGCGGTCGGGCCCTCAGGTGTCGGCGTTCGAGAGCAGCGCCGCCCTCAACTGCTGCAGCGCCTGCGTCAAGCCTTGGCGCTCCCGGTTGGAACAGGCCGTCGCGCAGGCCACCTGCTCCTGGATGGTCAACGCGGCGGTGCTGAGATCACGCCCGGCCCGCGTCAGCGTGATCAGCACCTGGCGCTCGTCGGCGGCGCTGCGGGTGCGCTCGATCAGGCCGAGCGCCTGCATGCGCTTGAGCAGCGGCGTCAGCGTGCCTGAATCGAGCGAGACGCGCTCGCCGAGCTCACCGATATTGAGCCCGTCGCACTCCCAAAGCGCCAGCAGCACCACGTACTGCGGATAGGTCAGGCCGATGCGCGCGAGAAGCGGCCGGTAGACCTTGGTCATTGCCAGCGACGCGGCGTACAGCGCAAAGCACAACTGGCCGTCGAGCGCTAGGTCCGAAGCGTCGGCCGGAAGCGATGCGGGAAGTCGGCGTGTCTGGCTCATGCGGTGGCGTTGGTTCGTCCGCAAGCATTTTGCACACGAAAGAATCGCGGTGTCGGGCGGGCCGTTCACGATGCAGCCCGCAGGATAATCCGCCCGCATGAACCCCCTGCTTTCCCGCTTGCAGCCCTACCCGTTCGAGCGGCTGCGCGAACTGACCCGCGACGTGCTGCCGAATCCGGCGCTGCGGCCCATCAGCCTCGGTATCGGCGAGCCCAAGCATCCGACGCCGCCCTTCATCCGCGAGGCGCTTACTGCAGCGTTGGACGGCCTGGCCAGCTACCCGGCCACGGCCGGCGAGCCGGCGCTGCGCGAGGCGTGCGCAGCCTGGGTGCACCGGCGCTACGGCGTGACGCTCGATGCGTCGACGCAGCTGCTGCCGGTCAACGGCTCGCGCGAGGCCCTGTTCGCACTGGCGCAGACCGTCATCGACCCCACGCGCCCCGGCGCCACCGTCGTCTGCCCCAACCCGTTCTATCAGATCTACGAAGGCGCGGCGCTGCTCGCCGGTGCGCAGACGGTGTTCGCCAACAGCGATCCGGCGCGCAATTTCGCGGTGGACTGGTCGGCCATCGACGACGCCACCTGGGCCCGCACCCAACTGCTCTACGTCTGTTCGCCGGGCAACCCGACCGGCGCGGTGATGCCGCTCGACGAATGGCAGCGGCTGTTCGAGCTGTCGGACCGGCATGGCTTCGTGATCGCCTCCGACGAGTGCTACTCGGAGATCTATTTTCGTGACGAGCCACCGCTCGGCAGCCTGCAGGCCGCGCTGGCGCTGGGGCGCAGCGACTTCCGGCGCCTGATCGCCTTCACCAGCCTGTCCAAGCGTTCCAACGTGCCGGGGCTGCGCTCGGGCTTCGTGGCCGGCGACGCGGCGATCCTGAAGGCCTTCCTGCTGTACCGCACCTACCACGGCGCCGCCATGGGCCCGGCGGTGCAGCGCGCCAGCCTCGCGGCCTGGGGCGACGAAGCCCACGTGGCGGCCAACCGGGCGCTCTACCGCCAGAAATTCGAGCAAGTGACGCCGAGGCTCGCCAGCGTGCTGGACGTCGCGCTGCCCGATGCCGGCTTCTACCTGTGGGCCAGGTTGCCGGCGGCCGTCTGCGGCGGCAGCGACATCCGCTTCGCCCGCGAGCTGCTCGCTCAATACAATGTGGCGGTGCTGCCCGGCAGCTACCTCGCCCGCGAGGCGCAGGGCACGAACCTGGCCAGGGGCGCATCCGCATGGCGCTCGTGGCCGGCATCGACGAATGCGTCGAAGCGGCCGAACGCATCGTTTCCTTCATCCAGTCCAGCTGAGTCTCCATGTCCCATACCCAACTGCAATCGACCATCGACGCCGCGTGGGAGTCCCGCGCCACCATCACCGCGGCCAACGCGCCCGAAGTGCGCGAGGCGGTCGAGCAGGTCATCTCCGACCTGAACAAGGGCCGCCTGCGCGTGGCCGAGCGCCAGGGCGTCGGCCAGTGGCAGGTGAACCAATGGGTCAAGAAGGCGGTGCTGCTGAGCTTCCGACTGACCGACAACAAGATCATGCGGGCCGGCGACCTGGGCTTCTTCGACAAGGTCGACACCAAGTTCGCCCACCTCGACGAGGCCGCGATGCGGGCCACCGGCGTGCGCGTGGTGCCGCCGGCAGTGGCCCGGCGCGGCAGCTACATCGCCAAGGGCGCGGTGCTGATGCCCAGCTACGTGAACATCGGCGCCTACGTCGACGAGAACACCATGGTCGACACGTGGGCGACGGTGGGCTCCTGCGCGCAGATCGGCAAGAACGTGCACCTGTCGGGCGGCGTGGGCATCGGCGGCGTGCTGGAGCCGCTGCAGGCCAACCCGACCATCATCGAGGACAACTGCTTCATCGGCGCCCGCTCCGAGGTGGTGGAAGGCGTGATCGTCGAGGAGAACTCGGTGATCAGCATGGGCGTCTACATCGGCCAGAGCACCAAGATCTACGACCGCGCCACCGGCGAGGTGAGCTACGGCCGCGTGCCGGCGGGTTCGGTCGTGGTTTCCGGTAATTTGCCCAGCGCGGACGGCAAGTACTCGTTGTACTGTGCGGTGATCGTCAAGAAGGTCGACGCACAGACGCGTGCCAAGACCAGCATCAACGAGCTGCTGCGCGGCGCCTGATCGAGCGGCGCGGGGGCGGCGACCGGAACAACAAACGGGAAGGGTCGGTGCGATGAGCGGAAACATGGAGCGGGTGCTGCGGCTGATGGCCGAGAAGCGGGCCTCGGATGTCTACCTCACGGCCAACGCGCCGATCCAGATCAAGATCAACGGCCAGCTGCTGCAGCTGTCCGACCAGTCGCTCACGCCGGAGCAGCCGCGGCAGCTGCTGGCCGAGCTGCTGACACCCAAGCAGCTCGAGGAGCTGGAGGAGCTGGGCGAGCTGAACATGGGCGTCGGCCTGCAGGGCGTCGGCAGCTTCCGGCTCAGCGCCTTCCGGCAGCGCGGCTCCATCGCCGCGGTGTTCCGCTGCATCCCGGTGGAGATCCCGACGCTCGATTCGCTGAAGCTGCCGGAGATCCTGAACACGCTGATCCTCGAGAAGCGCGGCCTGATCCTGCTGGCCGGCGCCACTGGCACCGGCAAGAGCACGACGCTCGCCGCGATGCTGGAGCACCGCAACCGCAACCTCGCCGGCCACATCCTCACCATCGAGGACCCGATCGAGTTCCTGTTCACCAACAAGAAGGCGATCGTCAACCAGCGCGAGGTGGGTCGCGACACGCAGTCGCTGCAGATCGGTCTGAAGAACGCGCTGCGCCAGGCGCCCGACTGCATCCTGATCGGCGAGATCCGCGACCGCGAGACCATGACCGCGGCGATTTCCTATGCGCTGTCGGGCCACCTGGTGGTCTCGACGCTGCACGCCAACAACAGCTACCACGCGCTGGGCCGCATCCTGAGCTTCTACACGCCCGAGGCGCGCCCGGCCCTGCTGGGCGACCTGTCCTCCGCACTCAAGGCCGTGGTGTCGCAGCGCCTGGTGCGCTCGACCCAGGGCGGGCGGGTGCCGGCCGTCGAGGTGCTGCTCAACACCAAGCTGGTGGCCGACCTGATGGCGCAGGGCGATTTCCCGGGCGTCAAGGAGGCGATGGAGCAGTCGCTGGCCGAGGCTCGCAGACCTTTGAGCAGGAGCTCGCCCGCCTGATCAACGACGGCGTGATCACCCGCGACGAGGGCCTGAGCTATGCCGATTCGCCCACCAACCTGATGTGGCGGCTGCAGAACGACAGTCCCACGCAGTCGAAGCTGGTGCCGAAGAAGGAAGAGAAGGACGAGGGTCCGTCCTTCACCGACATCACGCTCGACGTGCGGCAGGACGATCGCCGCACGAACTTCGGCGCGCTGTGAGTCGATCGCGCGGATGAGTGCCCTGCCCCCGACGGCGCTTGCGCTCGCCGAGCAACTGATCGCGCGCGCTTCCGTCACGCCCGAAGACGCCGGCTGCCAGGCGCTGGTCGCGCAGCGGCTCCAGGCGCTGGGCTTCGACTGCCACACCCTCGAGAGCGGCCCGGACGACTTCCGCGTCACCAATCTGTGGGCCGTGCGCCGCGGCCGTTCCGCCGACGGCTTCACGCTCGTGTTCGCCGGCCACACCGACGTGGTGCCCACCGGCCCGCTGGAGCGCTGGACCAGCGACCCGTTCGTGCCCAGCCACCGCGATGGCCGTCTCTACGGGCGCGGCGCGGCCGACATGAAAACCTCGATCGCCTGCATGGTGGTCGCGATCGAGGAGTTCGTCGCGGCGTATCCCCGACACGCTGGTTCGATCGCGCTGCTGCTGACCAGCGATGAGGAAGGCCCGGCGCTCGATGGCACCACGCAGGTGGTGCGCTGGCTGCAGGCGCGCGGCGAGCGGCTCGACGGCTGCATCGTCGGCGAACCGACCTCGGTGAACGCGGTGGGCGACATGATCAAGAACGGCCGCCGCGGCTCGCTGTCGGGCCGGCTGGTCGTGCAAGGCGTGCAGGGTCACATCGCCTACCCGCACCTGGCGAAGAACCCGATCCACGCGGTGGCGCCGGCGCTGGCCGAGCTGGTGCAAGTGGTCTGGGACGGCGGCAACGAACATTTCCCGCCGACCAGCTGGCAGGTCTCGAACCTGCACGCGGGCACCGGCGCGAGCAATGTCATCCCGGGTGAGGCGGTGGTCGACTTCAACTTCCGTTTCTCGACCGAATCGACGCCGGAGACCCTGCAGCAGCGCCTCGCCGCGGTGCTGGACCGCCACGGCCTGCAGTACACGATCGACTGGACGCTGGGCGGTCGGCCCTTCCTCACGCGCCCCGGCAGCCTGACCGAGGCGCTGGGCAGCGCGATCTTGCAGGTGACCGGCCGCACGACCGAGCTGTCCACCACCGGCGGCACCTCCGACGGCCGCTTCATCGCCACCGTCTGCCCGCAGGTGGTCGAATGCGGGCCGGTCAATGCCAGCATCCACCAGATCGACGAGCACGTCGCGGTGGCCGAGATCGAGCCGCTGAAGGAGATCTACCGCAGCACGCTCGAGCGTCTGGTCGCATGACGCTGATCGAGCTGGTCGAGGCGCAGGCCGCGCGCCTGCAGGAGGCCGGGGTGTCGTTCGGGCACGGCACGACCCATGCCTTCGACGAGGCCGCCTGGCTGGTGCAGTGGGCGCTGGACCTGCCGCTCGACGGGCTGGACGAGCACGCCGCGCGACCGGTGTCCGCGAGCGAGCGATTGGTGGTCGACGCGCTGATCGACCGTCGCATCCGCCAACGCCTGCCGGCGGCCTACCTGACCAGGCAGGCCTGGCTGCAGGGCGTGGCCTTCTACGTCGACGAGCGGACCATCGTGCCGCGCAGCTTCATCGCCGAGCTGCTGGCCGACGGCACGATCGACGCCTGGCTCGGCGCCCACACGCGGCGCGTGCTCGACCTGTGCACCGGCAACGGCAGCCTCGCGGTGCTGGCCGCGATGGCCTGGCCCGAGGTGAGCGTCGACGGCAGCGACCTGTCCGAGGACGCGCTCGCCGTGGCGAAGATCAACGTCGACGCTCACGGCCTGGGCGATCGCGTCACGCTGCTACGCTCCGACGGCCTGGCGCGCGTGCACGGCCCCTACGACCTGATCCTCTGCAACCCGCCCTACGTGAATGCCGCGTCGATGGCGGACCTGCCGCCCGAGTACCAGGCCGAACCCGAGCTGGCGCTGGCCGGTGGTGAGGACGGCATGGACTTCGTGCGCAAGCTGCTGCAAGACGCGCCGGCGCAGATGACCGAAGATGCCGTGCTCGTGCTGGAGATCGGCAACGAGCGCGCGAACTTCGAGCGCGCCTTTCCCACCCTCGAGGCCGTGTGGCTCGAAACCAGCGCCGGCGACGACCAGGTGCTGCTGCTGACCCGGGCTTCCCTGCTGTCCTCATGATCGTTCTCAAGAATCTCACCCTGCGCCGCGGCCCCAAGATCGTGCTGCACGGCGCCAACCTCACGCTGAACCCCGGCGAGAAGGTCGGCCTGGTCGGCCGCAACGGCGCCGGCAAGTCCTCGCTGTTCGCGCTGCTGACGCACCGACTGCAGGCCGATGCCGGCGATTTCTCGATCCCGCCGCGCTGGCGCATGGCCGAGGTGGCGCAGAACATGCCCGAGACCGACCAGCCGGCCACCGCCTTCGTGCTGGAAGGCGACACCCGGTTGATGGAGGCACAGGCCGCGCTGGCCGCCGCCGAAGCGGCCGACGACGGCAACGCGATCGGCGAGGCGCACGGCCTGCTCGCCGAGGTCGGCGCCTTCGACGCCTCGCCGCGGGCCCAGGCGCTGATGCTGGGCCTGGGCTTCAAGAGCGCCCAGCTGGACGCGCCGGTCAACAGCTTCTCCGGCGGCTGGCGCATGCGGCTGCAGCTGGCCCGCGCGCTGATGTGCCCGAGCGACCTGCTTCTGCTCGACGAGCCCACCAACCACCTGGACCTCGACGCGCTGGTGTGGCTGGAGGCCTGGCTGCAGCGCTACGAGGGCACCATGCTGGTCATCAGCCACGACCGCGAGTTCCTCGACGCCATCACCCGCGTGACGGTGCACCTCGAGGAGACCCAGCTCACGCGCTACGGCGGCAACTACAGCGCCTTCGAGGGCATGCGCGCCGAGCGCATGAGCCAGCAGCAGGCCGCATTCGGGCGCCAGCAGGAGAAGGTGGCGCAGCTGCAGCGCTTCATCGACCGCTTCAAGGCCAAGGCCAGCAAGGCCAAGCAGGCACAGAGCCGCGTGAAGGCGCTGGAGCGCATGGAGAAGATCGCGCCGGTGCTGACCGCGGCCGACTTCGCCTTCGAGTTCCGGGAGCCCGACAACCTGCCCAACCCCATGCTGGCCATGCGCGAAATGCGCTGTGGCTACGCGGTCGAAGGCGGCGAGCCGATCACCATCGTGCGCGACATCGACCGCTCGGTCATGCCGGGCCAGCGCATCGGCATCCTCGGTGCCAACGGCCAGGGCAAGTCGACGCTGGTCAAGACGCTGGCGCGCGCCCTGCCGGCGCTGGGCGGCAGCGTGACCGAGGGCAAGGGCCTGGCGATCGGCTACTTCGCACAGCAGGAGATGGACGTGCTGACGCCCGAGAGCGGGCCGATGGAACACATGATCCGGCTGGCCAAGCAGGTCTCGCCGGGCGCGCGCGAGCAGGAGCTGCGCAACTTCCTGGGCCAGTTCCGCTTCACCGGCGACATGGTCCACCAACCGGTCGGCTCGCTGAGCGGCGGCGAGAAGGCGCGCCTGGTGCTGGCGATGATCGTCTGGCAGCGCCCCAACCTGCTGCTGCTCGACGAGCCGACCAACCACCTCGACCTCGCCACCCGCGAGGCGCTGTCCCTGGCGCTCAACGAGTTCGAGGGCACCGTGATGCTGGTCAGCCACGACCGCGCGCTGCTGCGCGAGGTCTGCGACGAGTTCTGGCTCGTCACCGCCGGCGGCGTGCGCGAGTTCGACGGCGACCTCGACGACTACCAGCGCTGGCTGCTGGAGCAGTCGCGCGAGCAGGCCCGCGCCTACGCCCAGGCGGCGCGGGGCGCGACCGCAGCGCCGACCGTGGTCGAGGCGACCGCGAAGCCGTCGAAAGCCCCGGACGAGCCTGTCGACCGCCGCGAGGACCGCAAGGCCCAGGCCCAGGCGCGCCAGCGGGCAGCCGAGCAGGCCCGTCCGCTGAAGGCCGAGTTCGGCAAGCTCGAAGCCCGGCTGGCCACGGCGGTGCCGGAGCGCGACGCCCTGGCGGCCAGCCTGTCCGACCCGTCGCTGACGGCGGCCGAACGCGCCGAGCGCGGCAAGCGCCTCAAGCTGCTCAGCGAGCAGATCGAGACCTTCGAGACGCGCTGGCTCGAGCTGGGCGAAGCCATCGAAGCGCTGAGCGCGACCGCCTGAACCGCCGCGCGGTCCGCCCCGGCCGCTCAGAACGTGCTGCTGCCCGCCTCGCGGTCGCCCAGCGCGACGATCATGTCGATCTCGACCGCCGCGTTCTTGGGCAGCTGGGCCACGCCGACCGTGGTGCGGGTGTGGCCGCCGCCCGGCTGGAACAGCGTGTAGAGAATGTCCGAGGCGGCGTCGGCCACCTCGCTGTGCTCGGTGAAGTTCGGCGCGCTCTGCACGTAGACCGTCATGCGCAGGATGCGCTTCACGCGGCTCAGGTCGCCGCCGGCGGCCTGGCGCACGACGGCCAGCGCCTTCACCACGCAGATGCGGGCCGCATGGCGGGCCTCCTCGCGCGAGATCTCGGCGCCGACGCGCCCTGCCACCGCTACCGCACCGCGGATGCGCGGGATCTGGCCGCTGACGTAGAGGATGCCGTCGTGCTCGACCGACACCTCGTAGTGCGGCACGGCGCGAATCTCCTCGGAGAACTCCACGCCCAGGTCGTTGGCCAGTTTCTTGAACAGTGCGTCGCTTGCGGTGCTCATCGGGGCTGCCTCGTCATGATCCCGGCATGATGCCTCGCAGCGCCGGTCGCACCAAGCGCGGCCGATGCCGGCGCGCTACAGGCTGCGGCGCATCTCCACGTGTGGGATGCCCGCTTCCTCGAAGCCCGGACCGCTCTGCGTGAAGCCGGCGCGTGCGTAGAACGGCACGGCCGAGAGCTGGGCGCTCAGCACGATCTCGCGGTCGCCGCGCCGGGCGGCCAGCGCGATCAGCGCGTCCAGCACCGCACGCCCG
>NZ_AZSN01000017.1:0-42485 GCF_000576225.1 Methylibium sp. T29-B
CCGCGCTCGCCGCCGGCCGCAGCGCGGCCGCGCCGCTGACGGTGCCGGCCGCGAACCTGGCGATGGGGCGGGCCCTGCCGGAGAGCGAGTACGGCATGCCGTCGAAGTTCGAGGCGCACGTGAAGCGTCGCCGGACCGATGTCTTCGTCAACAAGCAGAACTTCTCGGACTGGAGCATGACGCCGCTGCACCAGCAGCACGGCACCGTCACGCCCAATGGGCTGATCTACGAGCGTCACCACAACGGCGTTCCGGAGATCAACCCCGATGAGCACGCTTCGCGATCCACGGCATGGTGAAGCAGCCGCTGGTGTTCACGATGTCCGACCTGATGAAGTACCCGTCGGTGTCGAAGTTCTATTTCATGGAGTGCTCCGGCAACGGCCTGACCGATTGGCTCAAGGCCGCGTCGAAGACCGTGCAGCAGACGCACGGCATGCTGTCGTGTGCGCAGTGGACGGGCATCCCGGTGTCGACGCTGCTGCAGGAGGCCGGCGTGATGCCCGGAGCGACCTGGGCGCTGGCCGAGGGCGCCGACGGCGCGGCGCACGCGCGCAGCATCCCGATGCAGAAGATGCTGGAGGACGCACTCATCGTCTACGCCGCCAACGGCGAGATGCTGCGACCCGAGAACGGCTACCCGCTGCGCCTGTTCATCCCGGGGTGGGAGGGCAATGTCAGCATCAAGTGGCTGCGCCGCATCAAGCTGGGTGACCAACCCTGGAACCTGCGCAGCGAGACGGCGCGCTACACCGACCCGATGCCGGACGGGAAGTGGCGACAGTTCAGCTTCGCGATGGAGCCAAGTCGGTGGTGACCTCGCCGTCGGGCGGCATGACGGTGCGTCCCGGAGAGATCGAGATCCTGGGCTTCGCGTGGTCCGGGCAGGGCAGCATCCGCGCCGTCGACGTGACGCTCGATGGCGGGCGCACCTGGCAGGAGGCCACGCTGGAGCCGCCGGTGCTCGACAAGTGCCTGACCCGCTTCAGGCTGCGCTGGAAATGGGACGGTCGACCGACGTCGATCGCCAGTCGTGCCGTCGACTCGACGGGTTATGTGCAACCCACCGTGGAAGAGATCAAGAAGGTCCGCGCGATCACCGGCTTCGTGCAGCACCACAACGGCATCTTCCCGTGGTCCATCGATGCCGCCGGGGAGGTGAAGAATGCGATCGCCTGAATTGTCGTGGTGCGGCCTCGTCGTCGCGTGCTGTCTGGCAGGTTGCGCGGTCCCGGCTGCCGCGCCGAACGCGGCGGCGCCTTCGCCGCACGGCCATGCGATCTCGGAGCAGGAACTGCAGGCCTGGAACATCGACGTGCGCGGCACCGACGGCGCGGGGCTGCCGCCGGGGTCGGGTTCGGTCGCGGCGGGCAAGGCGGTGTTCGACGCCAAGTGTGCCGCCTGCCATGGCGCCGCCGCGGCCGGTGGGCCGGTGTTCGGGCCCATGGTCGGCGGCATCGGTTCCTTCAAGACCGATCGCCGCGTGCTCACGCCGGGCAGCATGTATCCGTATGCGCCGATCCTGTTCGACTACGTGCGGCGTGCGATGCCGATGAACGCGCCGCAGTCGCTGACGAACGACGAGACCTACGCGGTCAGCGGCTACCTGCTGCACCTCAACGGGCTGGTGCCGGCCGATGCGGTGATGAGCGCACAGACGCTGGCTGCGGTGCGCATGCCCAACCGCGACGGCTTCCTGGTCGACGATCGGCCCGACACCCGGGCCGCGCGGTGCATGCGCGACTGCCCGCCGATCTCGAGCGCGGCGCGCTGAACGGCGGCTGCCGGGCGCCGCGGGACCGCGGCGTCAGGCGGCCAGCGCCCGCAGCGCATCGAGTTGAGCGCTCGGCGATCTGCCGCGGCCCGACGCGGCCCGAGGGCTTGAGCCACAGGTAGCTGTAGAAGTACATGCCCAGCAGGCCCTTGAGCACGATGGCGTCGTAGGGGCGGAACACGCCCTGGCGTTCGCCATCGACCAGGATGCTCTTCCACGCACCCTCGTAGCGGGCGTGCAGCGCCATCACCTCGCGGTGCCGCTCGCCGGTGAGCGACTGCACCTCGCGGAAGCACACCGTCAGCTCGGCCTGGTGCGACGCGATCTTCAGCATCAGGTAGTCGCCCAGCAGCACCAGCCGCTCGGCCGGCGGCAGCTCGCTGCGTGCCACTTCGGCGGCGTGCGCGGCCAGGTCGACGATGTACTCGCGGCTGATGTCGTACAGCAGGTCTTCCTTGCTGCGGATGTGGTGGTAGAGCGCGCCGCGCCCGAGCGAGACCGCGTCGCCGAGTTCGGCGATGCCGACCGCGTGGAAGCCGCGCGCCGCGAACAGTTGGGCCGCGGTCTTGAGGATGCGATCGCGCTGGGAGGCTTCGGCGGGGGCCTTGTTCTTGTTCATCGGTCGTTCTGAAATCGGCAATCGACAGCCGGATTCTAGAGGCCGCTGTACCGTTTGTTCCACCTTCGATACGGGGTCGGCGCGAGCGCCGATCGGTGCGTGGGGGTCGCTCTCTATTGCTGCGTGCACTGCCTGCCCATACGCTCTGTTCTGCCCCCGCCATCATCTGTTCCATTGACCGATACCGATGAGAGCCCAGCGCCATACGTACGATCTTGCCGAGGTGTTCGAACAGATCTTCTCGGCCGCGCCGTGGCCGATGCTGATGCTGGGCGAGGACGCCGCGGTGCTGGGTGCGAGCGACGAATACGGCCACGGTGAGTCCGACTCCGACCTGCCGCTGCGCGCGCGTGCGCCGCACTACCTGGCGTCGTTGCGCGGCGGCCCGCCGTGGTCGGCCGCGCAGGAGGCCGACAGCGTGCGGACGCTGCCCTCGGGGGCGCAGGTGCACGAGCGGCTCTTCCTGCGCCGCACGCCCTGGGGGGCCAGCCTCGTGATCGTCGACCAGACCGACCTGCGCCAGCTCCAGACCTCCGACCTGCAGACGGCACGGCTCGCGGCGCTGGGCTTCATGGTGGCGGGCGTCTGCCACGAGATCACGAACCCGCTCACCTCGCTGCACTCCATCGTGCAGATCCTGCGGTCCGAGAAGCAGCCGAGCCCGGCGCTGCTGGACAAGGGCTTCGACAACATCGCGGTCAACGTCAAGCGCATCCTCGACATCTCGCGGCGGCTGGTGAAGTTCTCGCGCGTCGGTGACGAGCCGCGCTACGGCTTCGCGGTCGACGAGGCCATCGAGGAGGCGCTCTACGTGCTGCGCCAGGACGACCTGCTGCGCGACGTGGAGCTGCAGTACCTGCGCCGCGACGCGGGCCTGAAGGTGTTCGGCAACACGGGGCAGATCCGCGAGATCTTCCTGAACCTGTTCGTCAATGCCGCTCAGGCGATGGCGGGCCGCGGCACGCTGCGCATCGAGACCCGCGAGGCCGGCCCGATGGTCGAAGTGCTGGTCGGTGACACCGGCCCGGGCGTGCCGGCCGAGGCCGTGGGCCGCATCTTCGAACCCTTCTTCACCACCAAGTCCAGCATGCACGGCACCGGGCTCGGGCTGGCGATCAGCACCGAGATCGCCCACGAGCACGGCGGCAGCCTCTCGCTGCGACACACCGGCAGCGAGGGCGCCACGTTCTGCGTCGCGCTGCCCAGGGAACGCGCATGAGCAGCCAGCCCCGCAGGGAAGCACCGGCCGAGGCACGGCGGCCGTCGGAACAGGTGCTCGTGATCGACGACGACCACGGCATCGGCGACTGCGTCGAGATGCTGCTGCAGCGCGCCGGCTACACCTGCGTGATCACGCGCACCGGCGGCGAGGGCCTGGCGCAGCTCCGCAGCCGCGAGTTCGACATGGTCATCACCGACCTGCGCCTGCCCGACGCCAGCGGGCTGGACATCGTGGCGGCCAGCAAGGCGGCCAACCCCGAGACGCAGGTGATCCTGATGACCAGCTTCTCGTCGGTCGAGAGTGCGATCGAGGCGTTGCGCCTGGGCGCCAACGACTACGTGATCAAGCCCTTCGACAACGACGACTTCCTGTTCTCGGTGGAGCGGGCGCTCGGCGAGCGCCGCACCCGCATGGAGAACGTGGCCCTCAAGCGCAGCCTGCGCAAGGCCTATTCCCAGAACGCCATCATCGGCGAGAGCGACGGCGTCAAGCGCCTGCTGGGCATGATCCAGCGCGTGGCCGCCACCGAGGCCAACGTGCTGATCCAGGGCGAGAGCGGCACCGGCAAGGAACTGGTGGCCCAGGCCATCCACTTCGGCGGCAATCGGGCGCACCGGCCGTTCGTCGCGGTGAACTGCGGGGCCATTCCGGCCGAGCTGATCGAGTCCGAGCTGTTCGGCCACGTCAAGGGCGCCTACACGGGCGCGGCCTCGGCCAGCGAGGGCCTGATCCGCGAAGCCAGCGGCGGGACGCTGTTCCTCGACGAGATCTCGGAGATGCCGCTCAACGTGCAGGTGAAGCTGCTGCGGGTGCTGCAGGAGCGCCAGGTGCGACCGCTCGGTTCGGGACAGAGCTACATCACCGACACGCGCTTCCTCGCGGCGAGCAACCGCAACCTGAAGGAGAGCGCCGAGAGCGGCAGCTTCCGCGCCGACCTCTACTACCGCCTGAACGTCATCACGATCCACGTGCCGCCGCTGCGCGAGCGCGGGGCCGACATCGAGCTGCTCGCGCGCCACTTCATGCAGTTGTTCAGCCGCAAGTTCGGCAGCCGGGTCAGCGGCATGGACCGGGACTTCATCGACTTCCTGCACCGCCACTCCTGGCCCGGCAACGTGCGCGAGCTCCAGAACGTGATCGAGCGCGCGGTGATCCTGGCCGATGCCGACATCCTGAGCGCCGCCGACCTGGAGGAAACGATCGCGCTGCCGGCCAAGGAGACCCACCTGCCGCTGGGCAGCGGGTTGCCCCTGTCGGTGGAGGAGTACATCAAGGAAGTCGTGCTGCTCTACCAGGACCGGCACGGCGAGGCCGAGCTTGCGGCGATGCTCGGCATCGGCCGCAAGGCGCTCTGGATGCGCCGCCGCAACTGGGGCCTGCACCGGCAGCGCGAGCGCGCACCGGCCGGCGACGAGCTAGACCACCTCCACCGCGTTCAGTGAACCGCACGGAAAGCAGCCATGTCGAACGAATCCGCCGAACTGCTGACACCGAACCTGATCCTCGCGCAGACGGGTTTCTTCCAGGGCCTGACCGCGCGCCAGCTCGAGCGCATCGCGCTGCTCAGCGAGGTGCAGCACTGCAGCGAGGGGCAGCAGGTCTACCGGGTCGGCGAACCGGCCAGCCTGGTCTATGTGCTGGTGCGCGGCATGGTCCGGCTCGCGGTGGGCTACGGCGAGCGCAACGCGAGTGCCGGCAACATGCTGCGGCGCGGCGAGGTGTTCGGCTGGGCGGCGCTCACGCCGAGCTGCAACCTGCGCATCGCCACCGCCACCTGCCTCACGCCCTGCAGCTTCCTGGCGATCGACGGCAACGGCCTGCTCGGTCTGATGGAGCAGGATCACACGCTGGGCTACCGCCTGATGACCCAGCTCAACCGCATCATCTCCGGCACGCTGACGGCCTTCGCCGGCGGTTGACGCAGAGCCCCGCGCGGCCGACGCGCTACAGCGCGCGCAGCAGCAGGCCGGCTCCGACCGCGACGCACAGCGCGCCCACGGCGCGGCGCAGCAGCGCGGCATCGACGGCGTGCGCGAGATGCACGCCGATCCACACGCCGGCCACCTCGAACACCGTCAGCAGCGCGGCGAGTTCGAGGTCCACGATGCCGTGCGCCAAGTGGCCCACGCTGCCCGAGACCGACGCCAGGATCTGCACCACCTGGCTGGCGCCGATCGCGGTCAGCGGCGCGAAGCCGCTCAGCACCATCATCGGCACGGACAGCGCCGGACCGCCCACGCCGGTGAGCCCGGATCCGAAGCCGGTGAGCGCGCCGATGCCGAACAGCAGCGCGCGCCGCCACTGCGGCCGACCCTCGAAGGCGGTGCGGCGTCGTGCGCCGCCCCCGAGCAGCGTGTAGACACCGGCCAGCACGATCAGCACGGCCAGCACCAGCCCGAGCAGGTGGGCATCGAGCAGAGCGTTGGCCCAGGCGCCGACCGCGCCGAACAGCGCGCCGCCCACGCACAGCGGCAGCGTCACCGACCAGTCGATGCTGCCGCGCCGTTGGAAGAACCAGGTGCCGACGATGCCGGTGAAGATGAAGGTGAAGAGGGCCGTGGCCATCGACGCCTGGATGGGCAGCGGCGCCAGCAGGTTGAGCGCCGGGATCAGCAGGATGCCACCCACTCCCACGGCGCCGATCAGCACGCCGACGACCAGCGCGACCGCGATCAGCCCGGCCATCATGGGGTGCCGGCCGGCTCGCGCGGTGTGCCGTCGGGCAGCGTGCGCTGGCACTGGCTGAAGATGCGGGCCGGGCAGTGGCGGCAGATCTGCGGGTCCAGCCGCGGGTAGAGGGCGTCGATCACGTTGCTGCCGATCGCATGCAGGTTCTCGCGGCCGATGGCGTCGAGGTGGCCAGAGCGCGCCAGCACGTCGACGGCCGACGGGTGCAGGCGGTGGAAGTACAGGCCGCCGCCGAGCTGGCGCCGTCGGCGCGCCTCCTGGCCCAGCAGCTCGGCCCCCGAGCTGTCGATGAAGTTGATGCCCGGCGCCAGCACGAGCAGGTGCTTGTGGCCGGGATCGGCCGCGTCGATGTCGCGCAGCCGGCGCTGCACGTGATCGACGGCGCCGAAGTAGATGGGCCCGTCGATGAAGACCATCTTCAGCTGGCAGCAGTCGGGCTCGTCGGTCTGCGGCACGAAGTGGTAGCTGTGCGCGCCCGGCGCCGGGACCGCGTCGCGGATCTCCGGCCGGGCGGTGCGCTCCAGGAACACCATCAGCGACAGCAGCACGCCGACGTAGATGGCGAACTCGAGGTGCAGGAACAGGGTGGCGAGGAACGTCGCCGCCAGCACCGCAGCCTCGGCGCGACTGGTCCGCAGGATGCCGCGGATGTGGTGTACGTCGACCAGCGAGTACGCGACGACGAGCAGGATCGCCGCCATCGACGCGATCGGCAGGTAGCGCACCAGCGGCGCCAGCGCCACCAGCGTCAGCACCAGGAACAGCGCCGAGAACACCGGCGCCAGCGGCGTCTTCGCGCCGGCTGTGTGGTTGACCCCGCTGCGCGTGAACGAGCCACTGGAGACATAGCTCGAGGCGAAGCTGCCGACCACGTTGGCGAGGCCCTGGCCGATGAACTCCTGGCTGCTGTCGATGCGCTGCCCCGACTTGAGCGCGATCGCGCGCGCGATGGCCACCGCCTCGGTGAGCGAGAGCATCGCGAGCGCCAGCGCGATCGGTGCGAGCTGCCTCAGGGTCTCACCCGAAGGATCGGCATCGACAGCGGCGGCAGGCTGCGCGGGATGGCCGACACCATCGCGATGCCCGTCTGCGGGCCGAACAGCGCGGTCAGCGCCAGCGCATGCAGGCTGCCGACCGCCATGGCGACGATCATGTGCGGCGCGCGCGGCAGCCAGGTGCGCGTGCCCACCGCGGCCAGCAGCGTGACGATGCCCACGCTCAGCACGTGGACGTTGGTGTCCGGCAGGCGCTGCACGAACAGGCGCAGGGTCTCGATGAACGAGGCGCTGGCCGGCGCGGTGATGCCGAAGAAGTTCTTCAGCTGGCTGGTGGCGATCAGCACCGCGGCGCCGGCGGTGAATCCGATCACCACGCTGTGCGAGATGAAGTTCACCAGCACGCCGAGGCGCGCCAGCCCCATCGCCAGCATCAGCAGCCCCGTCATGAAGGTGAGGCTCAGCGCGAGCTGGATGTAGGCCGCGCTGCCCGGCTCGGCCAGCGGGCTGAGCGTCGCGAAGATGACGATCGACAGCGCGGCGGTGGGGCCGGACACGAGATGCAGCGACGAGCCGAACAGCGCGGCCACGATCACCGGCACGATCGCGGTGTAGAGGCCATAGGCCGGCGGCAGCCCGGCGATGCTGGCGTAGGCGACCGCCTGCGGCACCAGGATGATGGTGCCCGTGAGTCCGGCGAGCAGGTCCGCGCGCAGGCTGCGCCGGTTCACCATCGGCCACCACTGCAGCATGGGCAGGAGCCTTGCGAGCCAGCGGTCGGTCGTTGCCATGGTGCTTTCGTTGGGACGCGCGTGAGGGCGGTGCGATGCGCGCCGCCCTCACGTCGTCGCATCGCCAGCGCCTCGTTCAGCAAAGTTGGTGCCACGCACGCCAGCGTGGACATCGCGGCGCATCGGCACGTGCGCGTTTCGAATGGAAACGGTCGCCGGTTTCGCTGTGAAACGTCGGTCGGTCCAGCGCGCTGATGGAAACCCTTGGAAGCGCCGCAACATCGGTTCGATGAAGCGCGATTTCGGCCTCCGCGCGGCCCGGAAACCGCGATTTTTCCCTTGGGCACGGACCGTGCAATGAAGGTGTCGTCACGGACGCAGCGGTGACCTCGAGCGCTGTGTCATCCCTGTCTTCGCAACTCACGGAGAGCCGCATGTCGCGCAATGCAACCGAGTGGCAGCAACGCCCCAATTTCCCCGACACCCACTTCGTCAGCACCGACATCTACACCGACGAGCAGATCTTCCGGCAGGAGCAGGAGCTGATCTTCAACAAGGTGTGGATCATTGCGTGCCACGAGTCGGAGCTGCAGAACGCCTACGACTACCGCACCTTCAACCACCCGGGCGGCGCGCCGCTGATCGTGGTGCGCGGCGAGGACATGAAGGTCCGCAGCTTCTACAACATCTGTCCGCACCGCGGCAACACGCTGCTCTACGAGCCGGTGGGCAATGCCAAGCGCATCACCTGCATCTTCCATGCATGGTCGTTCGACGTGAAGGGCAACTGCATCGACATCTCGCGCGGCAAGCAGGGCTACCAGGACCGCTACGGCTGCGAGCAGGCCGGCCTGCGCGAGGTGAAGACCGAGATCGGCTACGGCGGCTTCGTGTGGGTCAACGTGGATGACCAGTGCTCATCGCTCGGTGAGTACATCGGCGACTCGATGAGCATGCTCGACGAGCAGCTGAACATGCCGCTCGAGGTCTTCCACTATCACAAGGCCGTGGTCAACACGAACTACAAGCTGTGGCACGACACGAACAGCGAGTTCTATCACGATTACATGCACTACTTCAATCGCATCACCGGGATGATCCAGCCCGGCTATTTCGATCGGAAGTACACCGGCTACCCCAACGGCCACGCCTCGGTCGGCTCGATGGCGATCAAGTACGACGCCTACGAGGGCAGCAAGGCGCGCGGCGTGGGCTGGCCCGGCCTGGCGCCGGGAGGCTGGGTGCTGATCGACATCTTCCCGGGCATGACGTTCAACCTGCGCACCTCGGTGCTGCGGATGGACACGGCGATCCCGCTGGGGCCGAACAAGCTGCTGATCGAGTTCCGCGGTCTGGGCCTCAAGAGCGACACGCCCGAAGAGCGGGCCGAGCGCATCCGCGACCACAACACCATCTGGGGGCCGTTCGGTCGCAACCTGCACGAGGACCTGCTTGGGGTGCATGGCCAGGGGCTGGCGATGCGCGACCGCACCGACAGCAAGTGGGTGCTGCACGGGCGCGAGGAGAACATGACCATCCACGACGAAGGCGGCATGCGCCACTTCTATGCGGAATGGAGTCGCCGCATGGGCCGCATGGCCCATGACCCGCACGGCAAGGCCGGCACGGCCCAGGCCGCCGCCTGAGTCCGGACCACCGACGCGAGGAACACCGTGGACACACGCACCGCCATCACCGAACTGATCAGCCGCTCGGCCATGACCCTGGACGAGAAGAAGTTCGACGCCTACCTCGAACTCTGCGATCCGGCCTACGTGTACCGGATCACCGCCTACAGCCCCGAGATCCGCAAGGAGATGACCTGGCTGGAGCACGACAAGCCGGGCCTGAAGACGCTGTTCACCAACCTGCCGCGGCACAACAGCGACCAGTCGCCGATGACCCGCCACGTCTGCGTGTACACGGTGAAGCTCGACGACGGCGCGGCGCAGGCCGAGGTGGTGAGCACCGTGCAGGCCTACCGCACCACGCTGGACGGCGGCACGACCGAGCTGTTCGCGGTCGGCAAGATCTACGACCGGGTCGCGCTCGGCGCCGAGGGCCCGCGGATGCTCGAGCGCAACGTGCGGCTCGACACGCGGATGCTCGGCTTCGGCTACCACATCCCGATCTGAGCGCCGGCCACGGAGCCACCCCATGAAGATCGAAGTCAAGGCGCGCAACCGCGCCCACGCGTTCGACGCCGAGCCGGGCAGCCGGGTGCTGTACGCCGGGCTCGGCCAGGCCATCGACCTGCCCTACGAGTGCGGCAGCGGCACCTGCGGCACCTGCAAGGCGCGGCTGCTGTCGGGCGAGATCGACGACCTGTGGCCCGAGGCGCCCGGCCGCAAGTACCTGAAGCAGGCCGACGAGTTCCTGATGTGCCAGTGCGCCGCGCGCGGCCCGCTGTCGATCGAGGTGGCGAGCTTCGTCGAGGACCTCGAGCCCGATGTCTGCATCCCGCGCGCCGCGTCCGGGCGCATCGTCGCCGCCCGGCTGCTGACGCACGACGTGATGTCGCTGCGCATCGCGCTGGCCGCACCGCTGTCGTTCGACGCCGGGCAGTTCGTGCTGGTCCAGGTGCCGGGGATCGACGGCTACCGCGGCTGGTCGATGGTGAACCACGCGAAGGACGCCCTCGAGCTCGACTTCGTCATCAAGAAGAAGCCCGACGGGAAGCTGTCGGACTGGCTGTTCTCGGCCACGCCGGCCGGCACCGCGGTCGAGCTGTTCGGTCCGCTCGGCGCGGCCACCTTCTATCCGGAGCTCGACAAGAACATCCTCTGCATCGCTGGCGGCAGCGGCATCGCCGGGATGATGTCGATCCTGGAGCGGGCCGCGCGGGCCGACTACTTCGCCAGCCACGACGGCGACGTCTTCTTCGGCGTGCGCTCGATGAAGGACGCGTTCTTCCTCGACGAGTTCAGCCGCCTGCGCGCCGCCTGTGGCGAGCGACTGCGCGTCACGATCGCGTTCTCCGAGGAGCCGGCGTCCGACGCGTTGCGGGCGAGCCATCCGCTGCTGCAGTTCGAGACCGGCTTCGTGCACGAGGTGGCCGGCCGTGGCATGCAGGGGCGCTATCAGGGCGTGCGTGCCTACCTGGCCGGGCCGCCGCCGGCGGTGGACGCCTGCGTGCGCATGCTGCTGATGGCGCGCGTGTCGACCGACAACATCCGCTACGACAAGTTCAGCTGACGACGGGCCCCCCATGAAGCGCATCCGCATCTGCAGCGCCAGCGAGATCCCCGGCCAGGGGATGAAGTGCTACGACACGGCCACGGGCAGCAAGGTCCTGGTGGTGAACAGCGGCGACCAATTCCACGCCTTCCAGGGCCTGTGCCCGCACCAGGACGTGTGCCTCGACGAGGGCTTCTTCGACGGCAGCACGCTCACCTGCCACCAGCACCTGTGGCAGTGGGACGTGAAGACGGGCGAGGCCCTCGGGCTGGCCGAGGCGCCGCTGGAGCGCTACGAGATCGAGCACGTCGACGGCGAGATCTTCGTGCTGCAGTCCAGTGCGCTGCGGGCCTGCGAGCTGTTCAAGGGCATCTCCGACGCGGTGATCGGGCGGCTCGACGCCCTGGCGCGGCGGGAGGAGCACGGCGTGGCGGCGGCGCTGTACGACATCGGCGATCCGGCCGACGACCTCTACATCCTCGAATCGGGCCGCGTGGAGTTCGAGATCGGCCGCGAGGACCGCACGCGCATGGCGGGCTTCATGCTGCGCAAGGGCGAGATGTTCGGGTGGGCCGCGCTGCTGCAGGACCAGCCGCGCCGCATCGCCCGCGCCACCTGCATGGAGCCGTCCACGTTCCTGCGGCTCAAGGGCGAGGACGTCCTGAAGGTGCTGGCGGAGGAGCCGGCGGCAGGCTTCCTCGTGATGCGCCAGCTCTCGACGCTGATCACGCGGCATCTGCGCACGCAGGGCGGCAAGTGAACCGCGCCGCACGGGAACCGACGCAAGGAAGGCAAGCAACAACAAGGAAGCCCGCAGAGGGAGTCGAATGGTCCGATAAAACCGGGCCCGCTGCGCGGGCACCGCATGAACCAACAAGGAGACAAGCATGACGTTCTGGATGAATCAGCGTGTACGCGCGGCCGCCGCAGCGATGGCGGTGGCTTGCGGCCTCGGCATCGGGGCTCCTTCGACGGCGCTCGCCGCCGACCTCGACTACGGCAAGCCGGGTGATCCGGTCCAACTGGTGATCGGCTACCAGCCGTACTACACCCAGTCGTGGTCCGGCGTGGTCATGCGGGGCAAGAAGTTCTACGAGAAGTACCTGCCCAAGGGCTCCACGGTCGACTTCTCGATCGGCCTGCAGGGCGCGGTGATCGTCAACGCCATGCTGGCCGGCAAGCAGCACATCGGCTACATGGGCGACATGCCGGCGATCGTCTCGACCACCAAGGAGTCGGTGGCGGACATCCGCATCGTCGCGACGCTCGGCGTCGGCTTCGACCAGTGCAACATCCTGCTGGCCCGCAACGACGCGCCCAAGTTCGGCAACGGCAAGGAAGGCGTCAAGTGGCTCGAGGGCAAGCGCATCGGCATCCCGCTGGGCAGCTGTGCCGACCGTTTCGCGAAGGAGGCCTTCCGCAAGGAGGGCGTCGCGCCGGCGGCCATCATGAACCAGAACATCGAGGTCATCACCAGCGGCTTCCGCGCCGGCAAGCTCGATGCCGCGGCGATCTGGGAGCCCACCGCCTCGCGGCTGGTGGAGGAGGGGCTGGCGCGGCGCATCGCCAGCGGCGCGACGGTCAACGAGAAGGACGCCGGCTTCCTGGCCATGCGGGCCGACCTGATCAAGCAGCGTCCCGACGTCGCCAAGGCCTGGCTGAACGCCGAGCTCGACGCCCAGCTGTTCCTCGCCGACCCGAAGAACGCGATGGAGGTGGCGGCGATGGCCGCGCAGCAGGCGACCGGCTTCACCGAGAAGATGCTGTGGCACTCCCTCTACGGCCAGTACCCTGCCGAGATCGGCGGGATCCCGGTGCGCATGCAGATGCCCTTCACGCTGACGCCCGACGTGGTGGCGCAGATCAACCAGTCCGCGGCCTTCCTGTTCTCCATCAAGAGCATCAACGTCGAGAAGCTGCGCGCCGACGCGCTGATGAACGACATGGCGGCGCAGGTGCTCAAGGAGCGCAACCTGAGTTCGCCGATCGGTGAGGTCAAGTCCATGCCCGACAGCGAGTACGGCAAGAAGTAGCCGGCCGTTCGGCCCCGATCGAGAGAGAGCAGCCGGTCATCGCCGCGGCCAGGGGCCGCAGGCGGTGCCGCCACTCGGCCCCATTCAGGAGGATGCATGGATCACATCGGTGCGGTGCTCAAGCGAGCCATGCCGTTCCAGACGGTACCGCCGGAGATGCTTCAGGAGATCGTGAAGCTGTCGAAGCTGAAGTCGTATGCGCGTGGCGACATGATCTACGACCTCGACGAAGAGGCCGACGATGTCTACATCGTCGCCTCCGGCAGCGTGAACCACGCCCTGCGCAGCGAAGCCGGCGGCGAACTGCTCGAGAAGGTGATGCGCCCGGGCGACGTGTTCGGCTGGGCGGCCGTACTGACCGGTCGCAATCGCCGCATGGCCCGGACGGTGTGCCTGGAGCGTACCGAGGCCATCCGCATCAACGGCGGGGCGCTGATGGCGCTGATCAAGCAGTCTCCGGCGCGCGGCGACGTGGTGATGAGTCGTTTCGCGACCATGATCACCCGCGAGTTCTCGGCGTCGCCGTCGGTCGCGGCGCGGGTGCCGCATTCGGCGCAGCCGACTCCGGCGCGGCGCAGGGCGGTGGAGGCGGCGACGGCTGGGCGCGCACGATGTTCCGCCTCTCGCAGTGGCTCAAGAGCCCCAAGCCCTACATGATGCTGGCCGGCTACGCCATGCTGCTGGGCTTCTGGTACTTCACGGTCGAGGTCTGGAAGCTGCCGCGCTTTCGGGACATGCCGGGCCTGACGACGGTGTTCACCGAGATGTTCAACCGCCATCCGGTGTACGGGCTCTCGATCTACACGCCGGAGTACTACGACCACATCTGGGCCAGCGTGCGGCGGGTCGCCACCGCCTTCTTCCTGGCCACCGGGCTGGGCGTGCCGCTCGGGCTCTTTCTCGGCTGGTCGAAGACCTTCCGCGAGTACGTGTTCCCGATCTTCGAGACGCTGCGGCCGATCCCCATCCTGGCGTGGGTGCCGCTGGCGATCCTGATGTTCTCGGGCACCGAGACGCCGGTGATCTTCCTGACCTTCCTGGCCTCGTTCTTCGCCACGGCGCTCAACACCATGCTCGGCGTCGAGTCGATCGACGAGTCCTACAGCCGCGCGGCCTACTGCCTGGGCGCGAGCAAGTGGCAGGTGTTCCGCGAGGTCATCGTGCCGGGTTCCATGCCCTACATCTTCACGGGGCTGCAGATCTCGGTCGGGGTCGCGTGGTTCTCGCTGGTGGCCGGCGAGATGGTCTCGGGCGAGTTCGGCCTGGGCTATGTGATCAACACCTCGTACACGATGGTGCAGTACCCGACGATCGTGATCGGCATGGTCACGCTCGGTGCGGTGGGCTACGTGACCAGCGCCATGGTGCGTGTGGTGGGCGACATGATGATGCAGTGGCGCGTGCGCGAGCTGGCGTTGGGAGGACGCTGAGATGAACACCACCCAGGAAAGACAGCGCCAGTCCGGCGGCCGGGCCGCCACGCAGGGCGCGATCCGCATCGACGATGTCGTCAAGGTCTACGACCCCGACGGCGCGGCCGTGATGGCGGTGGACCATTGCACGCTCGACATCGCGGCCGGTGAGATCTGCATGATCGTCGGGCCCTCGGGCTGCGGCAAGACCACGCTGCTCAACGCGATCGCGGGCTTCCACAGCATCAGCTCGGGCACGATCACGATGGACGGCGAGGTGCTGTGCGGTCCCGGCAAGCCCAAGGCCGAGCCGGGCTCGGACCGCATCGTGGTGTTCCAGAACGGCGCGCTGTTCCCGTGGAAGACCAACCTCGAGAACGTCGCCTTCGGCCCGCTGATGCAGGGGAAGATGGGCAAGAAGGAGATCTACGAGAAGGCCCGTCGCATGATGGCCGATGCCGGCCTGAGCGGCACCGAGAACAACTACCCCGGCGAGGTGTCGTCGGGGCTGCGCCGGCGCGTGGAGATCGTGCGCGCGCTGATGAACGACCCGAAGGTGCTGCTGTTCGACGAGCCCTACCGAGCGCTCGACTCGCTGACCAAGTCGGTCATGCACGAGGCGCTGCTGGAGATCTACTACAAGAACAAGGTCACGATCTTCTTCATCACCCACGACCTCGAGGAGGCCATCTTCCTCGGGCACCGGCTGGTGATCATGACCTCGCGGCCGTGCCGGCCGAAGAAGATCCTCGATGTCGACATTCCCCATCCGCGCGACTACAGCGTGCTGACCAGCCCGCGCTTCCGCGAGCTGATGGAGGAGACCAGTGCGATCGTGCACGAGGAAGCGAAGAAGTCCTTCGCGGCCGGCGAGAAGGAGGGCTGAACCATGAGCCATGGCATCACCCGGTTTCGCCAGCGCGTGCTGAGCCGCTCGACGCTGCGCGCGATCATCGCGCTGACGGCCTTCGTCATCCTGTGGGAACTGGGCGCGCGCTCGCCCGAATGGCTGGGCTTCGCGCTGCCCTGGATCGGCCAGGTGCCGGCGCCCAGCGGCGTGCTCAAGGCCTGGGCGGGCCTGCTGGGCAACGCCGGCTACTGGGAGAGCTGGTACCTCAGCCTGGTCCGGGTGCTCGCGGGCTTCGGCGCGGCGATGCTGATCGGCATCCCGCTGGGCCTGATGATGGCCGTGAGCAAGGCGGTGCACGGCGTCGTGTTCCCGAGCTTCGAGCTGCTGCGGCCGATCCCGCCGCTGGCCTGGGTGCCGGCCTCGATCATCTTCTGGCCCACGGCCGAGATGTCGATCGCCTTCGTGACCTTCCTCGGCGCCTTCTTCACCATCGTCATCAACGTCGTCGGCGGGGCCAAGTCGATCGACGTGCGCTACTTCCAGGCGGCGCAGGCGATGGGCGCGTCGCAGTGGGACATCTTCCGCCGCGTGGTGCTGCCGGCCACGCTGCCGTCGATCGTGGTCGGCTCCGCGGTGGGCATGGGCATCACCTGGGAGGTGGTGGTGGCGGCCGAGATGATCTCCGGGGGCGGCAAGAGCGCCGAAGGCGGGGGACTGGGCTTCTTCATCTGGAACTCGTACGTGGGCGGTTCGTACGAGCAGATCGTCGTCGGCATGATCAGCATCGGCATCGCGGGCTTCGCCTGCAGCGAGGCGCTGCGCGCGCTCGGCGGACTGGTCACGCCCTGGTTGAAACAGCGTTGAGGAGTGCACGATGGCCCAACACAAGCCTTCGGGCAGCACGCGCGGCGAGATCCAGGTCCGCAACGTCACCAAGACCTACGGCACCGGACCGTTCGCCAAGACCGTGGTGCAGGACTGCTCGTTCACGATCGAGCGCAACAAGCTCACCGTGATGATCGGCCCGTCGGGTTGCGGGAAGAGCACGCTGATCCGGTTGCTCGCGGGCTTCGAGAAGCCCGACAGCGGCAGCATCCAGATCGACGGGCGGCCCATCACCGGGCCCGGCAAGGACCGTCTCGTGGTGTTCCAGGAAAGCGCGCTGTTCCCGTGGATGACGACCATGGACAACATCCTCTACGGACCGCGCGCGCGCGGCGAGCAGAACGGGCAGACGCAGTCGCAGGCCGATTTCCTGCTGGAGAAGGTGGGACTCAAGGCCTTCAGCCGCAAGTACCCCACGCAGTTGTCGGGCGGCATGCAGCGACGCGCCGAGCTGGCGCGGGCGATGATCAACAACCCCGACGTGATGATCCTCGACGAGCCGTTCCGCGGCCTCGACGCGATGTCGAAGGAGCTGATGTGGGAGTACTACTCCGGCCTGTACGAGGAGTCTCACCGCACCAATTTCTTCGTGACCACCGACATCGACGAGGCGATCTTCCTCGCCGACCGCCTGATCGTGATGACGAACATCCCGACGCAGGTGAGGGCCACGCTCGAGGTCGACATCCCGCGGCCGCGACGGCTGGCCAACGCCTTCGACAGCGAGCGCGCCAACGAAATCAAGATGCAGGCGCTGTCGCTGCTGCACGAGGAGGCCATGAAGTCCTTCTCGGGCGGCAGCCGCGCCGCGGCGGACTTCATCGAGGCCTATGCCAAGCGCACCGGCAAGGCGCCGGCCGAGGCGAAGCAGCCGGAATGACACCTGTCGCGCCGTCGACCCGAACAACGAACGAACCATCCAAGAAGGAGAACGATCCATGGCCAGCAAGAAGGTGATCGACATGCGCAGCCGCCCTGCGTTCCTGCACGACTTCTACGGCAAGACGCGCGGCACGCCGGAGTTCGAGGTCGTGAAGTGGCTGAACGGCCGGGTCGGTTCGCGCGACCTGGAGCACTTCACTCATTCGAAGAACATCGACGGCTACCTGCGCGACATCAAGGAGACGAGCATCACGGCGGCGGTGGTCGTCGGCCGCGACACCCCCGGCATCAAGCACTCGAACGACGAGATCCACGACCTCGTCAAGGGCCACAAGGAACTGGTCGGGGTGGGCTCGATCGATCCGCACCGCTGGGGCGTCAAGGCGGCGATCGACGAGGTGGAGCGCGCGGTGCGGCAGCTCGACCTGAAGGCGATCAACGTCGAGCCCGGCTTCGGCAGCCCGCTGTGCAAGGCCGACGATCCGATGCTGTTCCCGATCTACGACGCCTGCGCGCAGCTCGGCGTGCCGGTCTCCATCATGTCCGGCCCCACCGCGCCGAGCCTCGACATGGTGACGCCGACCGCGGTCGGCCATGTGGCGAAGGCCTTCCCCAAGCTGTCGATCATCTGCTACCACGGCTTCTATCCGTACGTGAACGAGATCATCGGCGTCGCGTTCCGCTGGGAGAACGTGTTCATCGTGCCCGACATGTACATCTTCGCGCCGGGAGGCTCGCTCTACGTCGAGGCCGCGAACGGCTGCATGCGCCACCAGATCCTGTTCGGCAGCTCCTACCCGTTCCGGCCGATGGGACAGTCGATCAACGACTACCGCACCCTCGGTTTCGCGGAGGGCGTGATCGACGACGTGATGTACGGCAACGCGAAGCGCGTGCTGAAGCTCGGCGTCTAGCCGCCCGGACCGGAGAACCGCCGTGAAGGACCTCGAGATACGCGCCGCGCGGCTGTCCGACGTGCCGCGTCTCCTGGAGTTCTACAAGCAACTCGACATCACGCCCGAGCCCGAGATGCCGATCGAACACGCCTGGGCGCGCTTTCTCGACCTGGAAGCGAACCCGCTGCACCACATCTACGTGGCGGAGTCGAACGATCTCATCGTGGGTACCTTCGCGGTGGTCTTCGTGGGCGGCATCTCCCACGGCGCGCGCGACTCGTGCATCGTGGAAGACGTGGTCGTGGCGCCGGACGCCCAGGGGCAGCGGATCGGCCGGCGGATGATGCAGTTCGCGATGAAGCTGTGCGCGGCGCGCGACTGCTACAAGCTGGTGTTGTCGAGCCACGTCAATCGCGAGAAGGCCCATGCCTTCTACGAGGGCCTGGGTTTCCGCAAGCACGGCTACAGCTACCTGATCGACCCCGGCGACGCCGCCGCTCCGGCGGCGCCTGCCTGACCGACCGGAGGAGACTCGCATGGTGGAGGCCGACGAACGCGGTGCCGAGTACAGCATCCAGGTGAGCGCCGTGGCGGACGCCGGCTGCTCGGTCTATCGAGCACGGGTCGTGGTCAAGGAGTTGCCTGCGATGCGCCCGGTGTTCTGCGACGACGTGCTGCCGCAGGAGCAGACCTGGCCTCAGCTTCAGGAGGCGCTCGCCGCGGCGCTCGCCCGGGGGCAGCGGTTCGTGCGCTTCGCGCTGTGCCGCCGGTTCGCCGAGGGCATGGACGACGACGAGGCGGCCTGGGAGGCGATGCCTGCCGGGCTGGCCCGCAGAGCGGCCGCGACATGCTCGCCGGTCGAGTGGCGCAGCACCGGGCTCCATCCGACGTGGACGCAGTGACGTCCGTCGCGCCCGAGGAAGCCGGGGGCCGCAGAACGCCGTCGCTGCCAGCGTGCGATGACGACGGCGCGTCGCGGGCGGGTGTCGAGTTGCGGGCGACGATGGCCGCAAGGCAGCACACGTCTCCGAAGCGTCTGGTCGAGCCGGGCCCCGACGCGGACCAGATCGAGAGCCTGTTCTGCGCCGCCGCGACGGCGCCGGACCACGGCCGGCTCGTACCCTGGCGCTTCGTGATCGTTCCTGCCGACCAGCGCGCGCGCCTGGCCGAGGCCTTCGCGCTGGCCTTGATCGACCGTGATCCCGGCGCGACCCTGGTCCAGATCGAGGCAGCCCGGCTCAAGGCCTGGCGTGCCCCGTGGATTGCCCTGGCGATCGCGAGATTGCGAGACGACGAGCGCGATGCCGACGCCGTCCCCGCGGCCGAGCGGCTCGTCTCGCTCGGCGCCGCGCTCCAGAACCTGCTGCTCGCGGCGCACTCGATGGGCTTCGGCAGCGGGTTGACCAGCGGCCGCGCGATGGATTCGGCCCGCCTGCGCGGCCTGTTCGGCGTGCAGCCGCAGGAGCAGGCCGTGTGCTTCGTCAACGTGGGCACCGTGGTGGGACGGCGACCCGTGTCGCCCAGGCCGGCGCCGGCCCGGTTCGTCAGTTGCCTGTCGTAGTGGCCGGCCGGGGCTGCGGCGTATGCTCGCCGCCACCGCAATCCTCGGTGCGCACGGATGAGCAACTTCTACAACGATCACATCCTGCCGCGCGCGGTCGATGTCATCTGCGGTCTGCCCAGCTTCGAGAGCGGGCGCGCGGAGCTGGTGCCGCAGGCCTCGGGCCGGGTGCTCGAGATCGGCATGGGCACGGGACGCAACCTGCCGTACTACCGCGCTGCCGGACTGCAATGCCTGTGCGGTGTCGATCCCGGCCTGCATGCCCTGGCCCGGCGCCGGGCCGAGGCCGCAGGCCTGGAGATCCATGCGCTGCCGCTGTCGGCCGAACGCATCCCGGTGGACGACCGCAGCTTCGATTGCGTGGTGTCCACCTTCACGCTCTGCACCATTCCCGATGCGGCCCAGGCGCTGAAGGAGGTCTACCGCGTGCTGGTGCCAGGCGGGCGCCTGCTGTTCCTGGAGCACGGTGCCGCGCCTGACGCGTCGGTGCGGCGCTGGCAGGATCGCCTCACGCCGTACTGGAGGCCGCTGGCCGGCGGCTGCCATCTCAACCGCGAGATGCCGGGGCTGATCGAGTCGGCGGGCTTCCGGATCGAAAGTCTGCAGCGCCGCTACCGGCCCGGGCGAGATGGCTGACCAGTCTGTACTCGGGGTCGCCCGACGCAGCGACGATCGTTGAGCCTTCACTCCGGCGACCAGTCAGTGCGCTGCTGATTTCGCTTGCGCCATTGAACGCGGACAAATATAGTCTGCGTTATGGCGCACCTCACCAGCAGTGTCGAATACGGCCTCCATTGCCTGCTCTGGCTGGTGGACGCCGGCGAGACGCAACCGAGCAGCCGCGACCTGGCGGAACTGCAGGGCATCTCGCCCAGCTTCGTGGCGAAGATCTTCCCGAAGCTGGAGAAGGCCGGCATCGTGGCGGCCAGCGCCGGCGTGCGCGGCGGCTACCGCCTGGCGCGGCCGGCGGAGCGCATCACGGTGCTGGACGTGGTGGACGCGATCGAGGGCGACAAGCCCCTGTTCGACTGCCAGGAGATCCGCGGTCGTTGCGCCGTCTTCGAGGGCGACGCGCCGCGCTGGGCGACCGGCGGCGTCTGCGCGATCCACGCTGTGATGCTGCGCGCGGAGAAGTCGATGCGCGACGCCCTGGCCCAGGAAACGCTCGCCGGCCTGGCCCTCACGCTGGGCCGCAAGGCGCCGGCGCGTTTCGGCCCGGACGTGCAGGCGTGGCTGAGCGACCGCGGCCAGTCGCGCGGCACCGCCAGGACCGTGCCGATCGCGCCGCTGCGGCGCGATCACGACCCGTGAACTGAGCGTCCCACCCCCTGATCGGCACCGCTTGCCCGGAGGCCTGCCGGCCCATCGGGAGCGCCGCCGCATGCCTGCGCGTCTTCTTCGAGCGCCGGAACCTCGCCACTTCTATCCTCATCAAGAAAGCATCGAATGACCCAGAAGATCGTGATCGCAGGCTCGGGCTTCGCCGGGACGTGGGCGGCGCTGTCGGCCGCTCGGGCCGTGTCGCTGGCCGGTCGGGAGCGCGACGTGGAGATCCTCGTCGTGTCGCCCACGCCCCATCTGCACATCCGCCCGCGCCTCTACGAGACCGCGTTCGAGGAGATGGCGCCGGACCTTGCGCCGCTGTTCGCGGCGGTCGGTGTCCGCCACCTTGCCGGGGTGGTGGAGGCCGTCCACACGGAGCGGCACGAGGTGGACGTGACCGGCACCGACGGCCGGCGCGTCACGCTGCCTTACGACCGCTTCGTGCTGGCGACCGGCAGCCGGCTGTTCCTGCCCGACGTGCCCGGTCTCGCCGAGCACAGCTTCAACGTCGATCAACTGGCCAGCGCGATGGCCCTCGACGCCCATCTGCGCTCGCTGGTCGAGCGGCCGGAGACGGCCGCGCGCAACACGGTCGTGGTGGCCGGCGGCGGCTTCACCGGCATCGAGACCGTGACCGAGATGCCACGGCGCTTGCGTGACATCCTCGGTCCGGACGCGAAGATCCGTGTCGTGATGGTGGAACAGGCACCGGTCATCGGTCCGGATCTCGGGCCGGTGCCGCGCCCGGTGATCGAGTCGGCCCTGGCCGAGTGCGGCGTGGAGGTGAGGACCTCCGCGGGGGTCGTGGCGATCGACGCCGACGGCGTGACCCTCTCCAGCGGCGAACGCATCGCGACCCACACCGTGGTGTGGACCGCCGGTGCCCGTGCCCACCCGCTGGCCGCGCAGATCGAGGGCGAACACGATCGCTACGGGCGCGTGCACGCCGACCCGCAGCTGCGGGCCCGCAGCGTGCCGGACGTGTTCGTCACCGGCGATGTCGCGCTGGCGGCCACCGACGGCGAGGGCCATCACGCGGCGATGTCCTGCCAGCACGCGCTGAGCCTGGGCCGAGTGGCGGGCCACAACGCTGCCGCCGAACTGGTGGGCCTGCCCACCCACCCCTACAGCCAGCCGAAGTACGTGACCTGTCTCGATCTGGGGCCCTGGGGCGCCCTCTTCACCGAAGGCTGGGACCGCCAGATCAAGCTGACGCGCGAGGTCGGCAAGGCCACGAAGCAGGCGATCAACACGCAGTGGATCTATCCGCCCCAGGCGGATCGCGAGGCCGCCTTCGCGATCGCCAACCCCGACCACGTCATCGTGCCGTGATGCGCGGCAGTGCATCAGCGGGGCATTTCATTTCCGTTTGGAGTTCCTCATGATGAAGACGCTCGCTGCTCCCCTCCTGCTCGCTGGCGCCATGCTCGCTGCGCCGGGGTCCCAGGCTGCCCCGCCTGCCCACGTCGAGCAGGTCATGTCCAGGCCGCTGGCCGACCTGACCGGCAAGGAAGGGCTGGTGCTCACCGTGAAGTACCCGCCGGGCGGGGCCGACGCCATCCATCGGCACAACGCGCATGCCTTCGTCTATGTGCTCGCGGGAGCGATCGTGATGCAGGTTGGCCTCGACGACGCCGACGGTCGCCTGCACGCGCTCAGTGGGCTCGGGCCGGCCGGTTGATGCCGACCGCGCCGTCGTTCGCTTCGAGCCAATCGAGCACACGCGATGCAATATGATCGACCACGATCCTTTGACTTGACAGATCGTAGTTGCCAAGTGAGTCGACCAGCGCGGAGCGAAAGTACAGCAACTGCGTTCCTTGCGCCGCGAGCCAGCTTCTCAGGCCGTCTCTCATCGCCCAGTCCGAGGTTCGCGAGCCGACATCAGGATGGCCCTGGTTCCACAAGGCGCGCATGCTCGACATGGACACGACATTGACCACCGCGCCGCCGCCATTTGTGGACAGCACAGGCGCGAACGCGTCGATGAGCTGCAGCAATGGGATTGCGGGCATCTGCTGCACGTCGACGAACCCAGCGTGCGCGTCTGCTGTAGGTGGCTGCCCAGGCTCGACCAGGGCTTCGTGGTTGACGATCAAGCTCACGTCCCCGAGTTCGCGTGCCAGCGCCTTCAACTGCCCGGGCCAAGCAACATCAAGCTGCACCGGGACGAACCGGAGCAGCTCCGAGCGGCCTGCGTCGGGCGATGCCCCATAGACCTTGGCCGCACCCCGTGCCAGCAGTGCGCGTACCAGCGCGGTGCCAATACCGCAGTCGGCCCCGGTGACGAGGGCGACGGTGCCATCGATTCTCATGTGGGGATCCGGGAGGACTGCGAGCGCCCGCCAGGTCGATCCATCAGTCCTTCAAGAACGAAGCCGAAGTACCTGTCGAGATCCTCGCGATCGCATGGCATGGCATCCTCGCTGTCGAAGTAGAGGTAGAGCGTCCTCCTGCAGACGCCGGCGCGTGCGGCAATCTCGTCGGCGCGTGTTGCAGCAAAGCCCTTCTCGATGAACGGTCCGAGGGCGGCATTCAGAAGCTCCTGAGGCCGCGCGTGCTTGCGTCGTCGGATCTGGAAGGCTGTGTGTCGATCATCGAAACGGCCTGTTCGCGTGCGGCGACGCCGGTCCTTCAGCGCCGCACCTGGCTCGGCTACTTCAACAGGTCCTTGATCGCATCGAGGCCGGCCTGCGCGCAGACTTCGTCGTTGTCGGGCATGCTGCCGCTCACGCCGATCGCGCCCACCAGCACATCGCCCACCTTGATCGGCAGGCCGCCGGGAATGCTGAGGACGCCGGGCGCCAAGGCGAGGCCCGGCATCGCGCCACCGCCCTTGTGGTCCTTGCCGAAGGAGAGCTCCTCGAAGACCCGTGTCGGAAACGGCGTGTTGGCCGACGCCTTGGCCTTGCTGATGGCGATGTCGCCCGAGCCGAGGAAGGCGGCGTCCATTCGCTGGAACAGGATGGGATGGGCACCGGCATCGACCACCGCGATGTTCATGCGCCAGGCCTTCTGTACCGCCAATTGACGGCAAGCGCTCGCTGCCTTCTCGGCCACGTCCAGCGACAGGACGGGCAGTCGTTCGAGCGCCGTTGCGGAAGTGGCGATGCCGGCGGCCATTGCAGCGACGGCACCGAGGCAGGTCATGCGGAGGCCCCGAGTGGGTGAGAGCCTGGAGGCAACGAAATCCGGCAGAGAGGCAAACATGTCTGGTCCTTTGCGTTTCGGGTTGAGGAAGAAGGCGTCGCGGCGAGCGACATGAGGGGGCGGCTTATGGAACGCGCGCGAGTCGCATCGCGTCATTCAGAACCTTGGCGGGCACGTCCGGCCTTTCGAGGACGATGAAGTGACCGGCTTCAGGCACCTGGATGAAGTCGGCCGCGGGGAGGAGTTGCCGGTTGGCCTGCCGGTCCGACGGTCGTGACCAATCCATTTCTCCATAGATGAGATGGACCGCTGCGCTGACCTCGGGATAACGGGAACGTGCCTCGATGAGGCTGGGCAGATTGCCGTACACCGCGCGTGCGACGACCGGGTAGCCGGGGCGGCGCCCTACCTTCAGCAGTTCATCGACGTAGTCCTCGTGCAGGGCGGCCGTGTTGCCGAGACCCCCACGGAGCACGGCGCGCATGATGGGCTTGGGTTCGACGCCGGCGACGGTCGGGCCGATGCCCGGCGCAAGCACGCCGGTCACGACGACCCGGGCCAGGAGGCTGGACCGCGCGATGCCGCCCGCGTAGTCGTAGGCATTGATCGCCACGACACGCCGCACCCGCTCGCGCAGGTCGGCCGCGGTGGTCAGGGCGAGCGTCGCGCCCATCGACTCGCCGAGCAGCGTCACGTCGCGCAGGTCGAGTCGGGTGACGAGGCTCTTCACCGCCGCGCGCATCGCGGGCTCGTCGTACGAAGCACCTGGAACGATCTGCGAGTAACCCATGCCAGGCAGATCGAGCGCGTACACCGTGTACCGCTCCTGGACCAGCGGGATGAGGTGGCGGAAGTGCTCGGCCTGCGTGCGTACGGTGTGCAGCAGGACCAACGGGGCCCCCGTTCCGCCCGCGAGGTAACGCAGTCGACCGTGGAGTTCCGGCCCGAGCGGGTCGAGAACGTGTTCGGTGGTTCCAGGAATGCTGATGGTGGATTGGGAATCGGTGGTCGCAGACAAGCTCGTCTCCTCGAAGTGGGGTGGGTGCGTCAGGGGCCCGTGGGTGTGGCCGTGGCTGTGGCGGCGAGCGGCACAGCGGCCGAGGCCCGAGCCGGGCTGTCGCGCCGGATGCGGAACCACGCGGCATACAGCGCCGGCACGAAGACGAGCGTGAGCGCCGTGGCGACCACCAGGCCGCCCATGATCGAGATGGCCATCGGCCCCCAGAACACGCTGCGCGTGAGCGGAATCATCGCCAGCACCGCGGCGGCGGCGGTCAGCACCACCGGGCGCGAGCGCCGCACCGTGGCGTCGACGATCGCCGTCCACGGCGCGACGCCGCGCGCGATGTCCTGGTCGATCTGGTCCACCAGGATGATCGAGTTGCGCATGATCATCCCGCTGAGCGCGATCACGCCCAGCAGCGCGACGAAGCCGAACGGGGCTTGGAAGACTAGCAGCGCCGGGACCACGCCGATGATCGCCAGCGGTCCGGTCAGGAACACCATCGCGAGCCGCGAGAAGCTCTGCAGCTGGATCATCAGCAGCGTCAGCATCACGGCGAACATGACCGGGAACACGGCGAACAGCGCCTCGTTGGCCTTGTTGCTCTCCTCGATGGCGCCGCCTTCCTCGATGCGGTAGCCCGGGGGCAGACTGTCGACAATCGGCTGCAGCGACGGCCGGATCTGCGCCGTCGCATACGGGCCTTGCACGCCGTCGACGACGTCGGCGCGCACGGTCAGCGCCATATCGCGGTTGCGCCGCCACAGCACCGGTTCCTCGAAGCTCGGCTCGATGCGCGCCATTTGCGACAAGGGCACGGTCGTCCCGCTGCGCGTGAAGACCTGCAGGTCGCCGATCTGGCCGATGCCCTTGCGCTCCTCCGGCACCGCTCGCACGACCACGTCGACCAGCTCCTCGCCGCGGCGGATCTGCGTGACCGGCGCGCCGTCGAGCGTCGTCTGCACGAGGCCCTGGATGTCCGCCGTGCTCAAGCCCAGCAGTCGGGCCTTGTCCTGGTCGACGTCGACCCGCACCGAGCGCACCTGCTCGTTCCAGTCCAGTTGCGTGTCGCGCACCAGGGCGCTCTGGCGCACCGTGTCGCGCACACGGTAGGCGATCTCGCGCACCTGTGCCTTGTCGGGGCCGACGACGCGGAACTGGACCGGGAAGCCCACCGGCGGCCCGAACTCCAGGCGTTGCACGCGAGCCCTGAGGTCTGGGAAGTCCTCGTCCTTGTCGAACAGCTCCATCAGGCGGGCGCGTACGCGCTCGCGCTGCTCGATGCCAGCCGTCTTGATGACGAACTGCGCGAACCCGGGGTTGGGCAGCTCCGGCTGGATGGACAGGTAGAAGCGTGGTGTGCCGGCGCCGGTGTACGCAGTGAAGAATTCGATGTCCGGGTCCTTCGCAAGCCGTTCCTCGACCCGCTTCACCTCACGCTCGGTAGCGGCGAAGGACGCGCCCTCGCGCAGCCGCAGGTCGACCAGCAGTTCGGGCCGCGAAGCGGTAGGGAAGAACTGCTGCTGCACCTTCAGCATGCCGGCGCCGGCGATACCGAGGATCAGCACCGTGGCCGCCAGAACCACGATGCGGTGCTGTACCGCCCAGTCGACGACACGGCGCAGCCGGTGGTAGACGGGCTTGTCGTACACGTCATGATGCGCGCCGGCCGACAGCTTCTTCGGCAGCAGCATCATGCCGAGGTACGGGGTGAAGATCACGGCCGCCAGCCACGACAGGATGAGCGCCACCCCGACGACCCAGAAGATGCCGCCCGCGTACTGGCCGGCGATCGATTTCGCGAAGCCGACCGGCATGAAGCCGGCGGCCGTGATCAGCGTGCCGGTCAGCATCGGAAACGCTGTCGAGGTATACGCATAGCTGACCGCTTGCAGCCGATCCCAGCCTTCTTCCAGCTTCACCACCATCATCTCCACGACGATGATGCGTCGTCGACCAGCAGGCCCAGCGCGATGATCAATGCGCCCAGCGAGATGCGGTCGAGGTTCCAGCCGGCGGCGTACATGACCGCCGCCACCAGCCCGAGCACCAGCGGCACCGACGCTGCGACCACGATGCCGGTACGCCAGCCAAGGAACAGGAAGGACACGGCGAGCACGATCGCCAAGGCTTCCAGGAACACGCGCTCGAACTCCCAGACTGATTCGGCCACGACGCGCGGCTGGTCGGCGTACTGCTGGATCTCCACGCCGGCCGGCAGTTCCTGCTGGACCTGCGCCAGCCGCTGCGCCAGCGCTTGCCCGAAGTCGAGCACGTTGCCGTTCTGCTGCATGGTCACGCCGATGGCCAGGACCGGCTCGCCGTTGTGGCGGATGCTGAAACTGGGTGGGTCCTCGTAGCCGGCGCGCACGGTGGCGATGTCGGCCAGTCGCAGCAACTGGCCACCCACCTCGAGCGTGACGTTGGCGACGTCGCGGACGTTGCTCAGTCGGCCGTCCACGCGGACCTGGACGCGGTCGTGCTCGGTGTCGGCCGAGCCGGCCGGCGTCACGAGGTTCTGGCGCGCCAGCGCATCGAATACCGCCGTCGGTGCGATGCCGAGCGCGGCCAGGCGCCGCGTGGAGACCTCCACGTACACCCGCTCGGCCTGCTTGCCCAGCACGTCGACCTTGGCTGCGCCAGGCACGCCCTGGAAGCGCCGCTTCACCGCCTCGGTGACGTCGACCAGCTCGGCCATCGACAGATCGGGGGCGCTCAGCGCGTAGAGCACGCTGTAGCGATCGTTGTACTCGTCGTTGAAGAAGGGGCCGCGCACGCCTTCGGGAAACTCCTGGCGGACGTCGCCGATCTTCTTGCGCACCTGATACCAGGCGTTGTCGAGTTCGGCCTTGCTGCTGCCGCCTTTCATCCACAGCGTGATGCCGCCGTAACCCTGGCGCGCGAAGCTGCGGACATAGTCGAAGTGATCCAGCTCCTGCAGGCGGCGCTCGATGCGGTTGAGCACCTGGTCCTGCACCTCCTGGGCCGTGGCGCCGGGCCACACGACGATGGCCGTCATCTGCGGCACGTCGAAATTCGGGTCCTCGAGGCGCCCCAGGCGGTTGAAGGACAGGCCGCCGACGATCAGCGTCGCGATGAGCAGGAACAGCACCATCGGCCGATGCGTGACGGCCCATTCTGAGAGGTTGAAACGCTTCATGAGCTGGTCTTCGCGACAGGGGGCGTGGCGGTATCTGTGACGCGCTCGATCGCGCGCACGCGGGTGCCGGCATCGAGCTTCTGGGCACCGACGCTGACGACCCGGCTGCCCATGGCCAGGCCCGTGACACGAACCGTCGCGTCGTCGAGCGACACGACCTGGACCGGCGTGAACACGAGACCTGAACCCTTGGCATTCAGCGCCCACACGCCGGCGGAGCCGCTCCCCTTGACCAGCGCGCTGACCGGCAGCACCGTGGCCGCGGAGCCGGCCGGTGCGCCGGATAGCGTCAGCTGCATGGTGCTGCCCAGCGGAAGCGCAGCCACTGGCGCGCGCGACTCCGCGGCGGCCGAGTACCGCGCGCGGTAGGTCCGGCCCGGCGTGCTGGCCTGCGGCGAGAGTTCGCGCAGCACGAGCCGGACCGGCGATCCCGGCTCGTTCCACGGGGCTGCCGTGGCGGCCAGAGTCCGCGCCCGGCCGACCCAATCCTCCGGCAGCTCGGCGACGATCTCGCGCTCGCCGTCCCGGGCCAGCGAGACGACGGACTGGCCTTCGGCCACTACCTGCCCACGCTCGAAGCGCAGCGCCGTGACGACGCCCGCGTAGGGCGCCACCAGCGTGGCGTAACCCGCGCGATTGCGGGCCAGTTCCAGCTGGCGCTTGGCCTGGTCGAGGCGCGCGGCCGCGGCATCGGCACGCGCCTTCTGCCGCTCGTGGTCAGCGGCGCCGACCGATCCGTCGGCCAACAACCGCCGGAACCGCGCTTCGTCGGACGCCGCCTGCTGCGCGTCTACCGAAGCGGCCTGCGCCTGATCGGCGGCTGCCTTCACGGCGAGCTCATAGTCGGCGGGGTCCAGCCGGGCCAGCACCTGCCCAGCCTTGACGCTGTCGCCGATCTCGACCAGCCGCTCGACCACCTTGCCGGCCGTTCGAAAGCCGAGTTCCGTTTCGACGCGGGCCCGGACCACCGACGTGAACGTGCGGGTTTGCGCGGAGGTGGCCGGCGCCACGGTCGTCACGAAGACCGGCTTCGCGATGGCCGGCGGCGCGGGCGGTTGGCTGCAGCCGGCCGTCAGCAGGGCGGCGGCCGCCATGCTCGTGAGCGCGGCGGCGGGGATGATCCTGTTCATTGGGGTGTCCTAGCGGCAAGAGGAGTGATGTCGGTGCCGGACTGGGTCACGGGAAACCCGCCGCCCAGCGCCTTGAAGAGCTGCACGTCGGCCAGCGCCTGCTGCAGGCGGCTGTCCGACCAGGCCAGTTCGCTGGCGAGCACGGAGCGCTGCACGTCCAGAAGCACCAGCAGGTCGATCTGTCCTTCGCGCTGCAGCGACTCGGCGCGCTGCAGCGAACGGCGGCGGTGCTCGACGGTGAGCGCGAGAGCGGCGCTGCGCTCGGCTTCCTGCGAGCGCACGAGCAGGCTGTCCTCGACTTCCTGGACCGCCACCAGCACGGCCTTCTGCCAGGCCAGCAAGGCCTCGTCGGCGCGCGCGGACTGCACGCGGATGCCCGCATCGAGGCGGCCGCCATTGAAGATGGGCGCAGCAAAGGCCAGGGCCACGTTCGAGAAGTGCACCGGTGCGAGATCCAGCGCGTTCAGGCGCAGGTCCTGGCGGCCGACGAGCGCGCTCAGGAACAGCTTGGGCCACCACTGGGCGCGGGCTTCGGCGCTGCGCAGCGCCTCGGCCCCGACACGCGCCTCGGCGGCGACCAGGTCGGGCCGGCGCCGCAGCAGCTCGCTCGGCTGGCCTGCTGCGATGGCCCGCATCGCCGGCCACGCGAAGGCCTGGTCGGCCTCGACCACCTTCGCCGACGGGTTGCGGCCGAGCAGGACGGCCAGCTTTGTCTGCGTGGTACCGACCAGCACGCGAAGCGCCGGAACCTGGGCATCGAGCGCATCGGCCTCGGCGCGCGCGCGATCCAGGTCGAAGGCGCTGGCCTGGCCTTCACGAAGGCGGCTTTGCACGCGCGCCGCGGTCTGACGCTGCGCATCCGCCAGAGCCAGCACGATGCGCAGCCGTTCCTCGGCACTGCGCAGCACGAAGTACTGCCGCGCCGCTTCGCTGGCTACGAGCAGGCGCGCGCCGTTTACCCCGGCGACGGCGGCTTGCGCATCGGAGTTTGCCGCGTCACGCGCCGCTCGAACGCCACCGGCCAGATCGATCTCCCAGGCGACATCGATGCCGGCACGCAACGTGCGGGTGTCCGGCAGGCTTTGCTTGACGGGTTCGGGCACTCCGCTGTGGCTGCGCGACGCGGCGGCCTGCGCACCCAACGTTGGCCACAACCGCGAGCCTTGGATATCGGCGCCGCGCGGGCCTGGACGACGCGCTGCAGTGCGATGGTCACGTCGTGGTTGGACGCCACAGCCTCGCTCACGAGCTTGGCCAGAGCGGGATCGCCAAATCCGTCCCACCAGTCGGCGTCCAGCGCCGTCGCCGAGCCGGTGGAAGGGCGTCGTTCGAGAAGCTTCTCGCCAGCGGCACGGGCGGGATAGGGCTTGAGCGCCGGGGCCGAGCACGCGGATAGGATGAACAGCGCCAAGACCGCTGTTGCAGCGCGGCTGGATCGCATGCGGACATGGCGGCGGCGATGCAACGAGGGTCTCATGGGTCTCTACAGTTAGTGGACTTGAAAGTCCAGTAAGTGTAGCGGCATATAATGTACTGTCAAGTCTACAAATTACATCGATGGCACGAAACGACAAGGAAGCGGCGCCCGTCTCGCGTCGCGGCCGGCCGCGCGACCCGGAGCGCTGTCGGCGCATCCTGGAAGCGGCGCGCAAGCACTTCTATGCGCACGGCCTGGAGCGCGCCAGCGTGGACGCCATCGCGGCGGAAGCCGGCGTCTCGAAGATGACCATCTACAGCAACTTCGGTTCGAAGGAGGGGCTGTTCGAGGCGATGGTCCAGGACCGTACCGACCGCGTGATGGGCGGTTCTGCCGGTGTCGAGGCGCTGGACCCGATGCAGCCGCGCAAGGCGCTGCTCGCGATCGGCGACCAGTTCCTGGTGCTGACGCGCGAAGAGCACACGCTGGGCAAGTTCCGCTCGCTGTACGGCGCCGCCGGTTCCCAGCCCGAGGCTTGCCAGGGCTTCTACCGGCAGGGCCCCGAGCGACTCATCGGCGAGTTGGCCGCGTACCTGCGCCGAGCGAACGACGCGGGATCGCTGAAGGTGACGAACCCCCGGCTGGCTGCCGACCTGTTCCTCGCGATGTTCCTGGGCGACGGCCACATGCGCGGGCTGCTGATGCTGACGATGCCCGAAGCGCGCGAGAACAAGGCACTGCTCCGCGAGGCCGTACGCATGTTCATGGCAGCCTACGAGATCGCGGGCTGATGCGCCTGCGACTGCCGGAGTCGGGCGTCGCTTCGATCAGGCCGAGCCGAAGGTCTTTCGCAGGCCGGCATCGACTGGATTCGTGGATCGTGCGTATCGCTCTGAATACGTCGGTATCGAAGCGTGCCTGCGGCTCGGCGATGGACGCGTTCCGCCGCCGTAACGCGATTCTGGGCCGTTGCCGGTTCGATGGACACCGTCCTAAGCTTCTCGATCCTTATCGGACTGTGTGGGACTTACGTTGCCGAGAGACGGGTGCCGGCGAGTAGTCTCGACAGACTTTTCCAGCGTCGACCCCCATTGGCTTCAGATCGTCCACTGCAATCTCACCAGCCAGGGACGCGCTAAGCAATCTGGAGTTTGGTGGGCCGGATGGTGCGTCAAACGAAAAACGGGCCGCGAAGGCCCGTCTTTCCTGGCATTTTGGTGGTGCTGAGGCGACGCCACGCGGCCTATCACGGCTGCAATGAGTTCCGATGAGCACCGTTCGGCGATGATTCTACGCTGATCACCGTCCTTTGGCACTCCTGTGTCGTATCCGGCCGTCTTTTGCGGACGCCGGTTCAATCCCCAAACGCGGAATCGAACTCGACCCCCGAGGCGTAGCTACGCTCGTGTTGTTGCGGTCCAAGTTGTGGCGCATAATGTCATCAGTTTGATGATGTGAACCGCCTAGCAATGGACAAACATAAAACCAATCGCAGTCTTTCGGCCGTCCGTCTTGGATGAGGAGCCTTCGGTGACTCAACCCCATCGCGTCGAGAGCTTGAGCCACGCCCAGCGCGAGCGGCTGGCCTACATCGACTTCCGGCTCTACTTCTTCGGTGAGATCGGTCGCCCAGACCTGATTGAGCGCTTCGGCGTGGCTCCAGCAGGGGCGACACGCGACTTGGCGCTGTACCGGGAGATCGCGCCGCAGAACATCACCTTTGACGGTAGCAACAAGATCTACCGGATCGGGCAGGCGTTCTCCCCGCTGTTCGAACACGCATCGCAGCGCGTGCTGTCGGCGCTGGCTCTGGGCTTCGGCGATGGCGTGAACGGCGCAACGCAGCCGCTGCTGCCGTGCGAGTCGCCCACCGCTCTGAGCAACCCCAGGATGGACGTGTTGGCCCCGGTCTGCCGGGCGATCCACGCCAAGCGACCCGTCGCCATCCGATACCACTCGATGAGCAGCGGTGAGTCCGAGCGAGTCATCGTGCCCTTCGCGCTGGTGGATACCGGCCTGCGCTGGCACGTCCGGGCCTTTGATCGCAAGAGCGGAGAGTTTCGGGATTTCGTCGTCACCCGCATCGAAGCGCCAACGCTGCTCGACGAGGAACCACAGGCCAACGAACGGCCGGACAACGACATCCAGTGGACGCGCATCGTCGAACTGGACTTCGTGCCGCACCCGCGCCTTGAACGCCCCGAGATCATCAAGATGGACTACGGGATGACCGACGGCTCGATTCGGATGCGCGTTCGCGCCGCTGTGGCGGGCTACATGCTGCTGCGCTGGAGCGTGGACTGCTCGCCCGACCACCGTCTCAAGGAAGAACAGTACCGCCTATGGCTCAGCGATCCGCTGGCGCTGTACGGCGTTGAGAACGCCAAGCTTGCGCCGGGGTATCAAGCCCCGGCAGCAAAGACATCACGTAAAGGGTAAGAACACGATGGCACAGAACGACACCGCCAAAAACGGCAACGGAGGCAACCTCGGCTTCGAGGCTGATCTTTTCAAGGCCGCCGACAAGCTGCGCGGCAACATGGAACCCAGCGACTACAAGCACGTCGCGCTCGGGCTCATCTTCCTGAAGTACATCTCCGACGCCTTCGAGGCCAAGCACAAGGCGCTGCTAGCCGAAGACGCGCAGGCCGCCGAGGACAAAGACGAGTACCTCGCGGACAACGTGTTCTGGGTGCCGAAGGAGGCGCGCTGGTCGCACCTTCAGGCCAACGCCAAGCTGCCCACCATCGGCACCTTGATCGATGACGCGATGCGCGCCATCGAGAAGGACAACGAGTCTCTCAAGGGTGTGCTGCCCAAGGACTACGCCCGACCCGCGCTCAACAAGGTGATGCTGGGCGAGCTGATCGACCTGATCTCCGGCATTGCGCTCAACGAGGAAGGCGACCGCTCGAAGGACATTCTCGGGCGCGTGTACGAGTATTTCCTGGGCCAGTTCGCCGGTGCCGAAGGCAAGCGTGGCGGCGAGTTCTACACGCCGCGCTCCGTGGTGCGCGTGCTGGTCGAAATGCTGGAGCCGTACTCCGGCCGCGTGTACGACCCGTGCTGCGGATCGGGCGGGATGTTCGTTCAGTCGGAAAAGTTCGTGCAGGAGCACGGCGGCCGCATTGGCGATATCGCGATCTATGGGCAGGAGTCGAACTACACCACGTGGCGGCTAGCCAAGATGAACTTGGCGGTGCGCGGCATCGACTCCGACATCCGCTGGAACAACGAGGGCAGCTTTCACAAAGACGAACTGCGCGACCTCAAAGCCGACTACATCCTCGCCAACCCGCCCTTCAACATCTCCGACTGGGGTGGCGACCGCCTGCGTGAAGACGTGCGCTGGAAGTTCGGCGCACCGCCTGTGGGCAATGCCAACTACGCCTGGCTCCAGCACATCTACCACCACCTCGCGCCCAACGGCACGGCTGGCGTGGTACTGGCGAACGGCTCGATGAGCTCCAACCAGTCGGGCGAAGGCGATATCCGCAAGGCGATGCTCGAGGCCGACGCGGTGGATTGCATGGTCGCGCTGCCCGGGCAGCTCTTTTACTCCACGCAGATTCCCGCCTGCCTGTGGTTCCTGGCCCGCAACAAAAACCCGGGCAAGGGGCTGCGCGACCGGCGCGGGCACGTGCTGTTCATCGACGCCCGCAAGCTGGGCGTGCTGGTGGATCGCACCCGACGCGAACTCACCGACGAGGAAGTCCAGAAGATCGCCGACACATACCACTCCTGGCGTGGTGAAGATGGCGCGGGCGAATACGCGGACGTGGCGGGTTTCTGCAAGTCTGCCTCAATGGACGACATCCGCAAGCACGGCCACGTATTAACGCCGGGGCGCTACGTTGGGACTGGAGACCTCGTCAAAGACGATGAGTCCTTCGAAGAGCGGATGACTCGACTCACGACCGATCTGGGGGAGCAACTCGTTGAGTCTGCGAGCCTGCAAGCGACCATGCGAGATCAACTGAAGCTCCTAGGCTTCCCCATCGCGGAGCTTGAGCAATGAAGTTGTCCGATCTGATCGATTTCAATCCGAAGCGTCCCATTGAGAAGGGTGCCATTGCACCATTTATTGAGATGGCGGACTTGCCCGAGGGAGAGCGAGACGTCTCAGGAATCGGCAACCGCATCTTCAACGGTGGCGGCAGCAAGTTCAAGAACGGCGACACGCTGTTCGCTCGTATCACACCCTGTCTCGAAAACGGAAAGACCGCGAAGGTGAGCGGCCTGCCTGACAACGCTGTTGGTCATGGCTCGACCGAATTCATCGTCATGGCCGCAAAAGACCCGGGCGTCGACGAAGATTTCGTCTACTACGTTGCGAGGCATCCCGAGTTTCGGGCCTACGCGAAAGGCCGGATGGAGGGAACGTCTGGGCGACAGAGAGTCTCCTGGCAAGCAATCTCAGATTACGAGATCCCAGACTTTTCCAGCCATGAGCGAAGCGGAATCGGAAGTGTTTTGTCGTCGATGGACAACCTCATCGCCAACTACCGTCGGGTCAATCAATCGTTGGAATCGATGGCTCGCACCCTGTTCAAGGCGTGGTTCGTAGACTTCGAGCCGGTGCGCGCCAAGATCGAAGGCCGCTGGCAGCGTGGCCAGTCGCTGCCCGGCATGCCCGCGCACCTCTACGACCTCTTCCCCGACCGGCTCGTCGAATCGGAGCTGGGTGAGATTCCGGTGGGTTGGGAAATGCGCTCCCTGGACTCGATTGCGAACTATCTAAACGGTCTTGCGCTACAGAAGTTCCCGCCGGAAAGCGACGACGAGTTTCTGCCGGTCATCAAGATCGCGCAGCTACGCGCCGGGAACACGAATGGGGCAGACCGGGCAAGCGCCCGAATCAAGCCTGAGTATGTTGTTGTCGATGGCGACGTACTTTTCTCGTGGTCAGGCTCGCTTGAGGTCGAGGTGTGGAACGGCGGGCGGGGTGCGTTGAATCAGCACTTGTTCAAGGTGACGTCCGATACGGTTCCGAAGTGGTTCTACTTCTTCGCTACTCGCCATCATTTGCAGAGCTTCCGTGCGATTGCCGCCGACAAGGCGACGACCATGGGTCACATTCAGCGCAAACATCTGACAGATGCCCGGGTCGCTGTTGCGTCTCCGGAGGGAATGAAGAAGTTTGACATCGCGATTGCTCCGCTATTCGATCAGCTGGTCAGCAATGCGCAGCAATCCCGCTCCCTCGCCCAACTGCGAGACACGCTGCTGCCCAAGCTGATTTCCGGCGAACTGCGCGTGCCTGATGCCGAACGCATCGCCGGAGCGGCGGTATGACCTTGGATTGGTGCCCCGGTATCCGCGAGGCCTGCGGCCATTGGCGTGACGCGCCGATGCTGCAGCAGACCTTCGAGGCGATGGAGCGCAATCTGGAGCAAAGCAACGATGCGTGCATCGACTGCGCCAAGACCGTCGTCGAGGTGGTGTGCCGCGTGGTGGTGGAAAGTTTCCACACCCAACAAGGCCCGCTCAAGCCAACGCAGGAGACGCCCTCGCTGTCGGATTGGCTGACCGCAGCAATTCGCGCACTCAAGCTGGGCGATGTCCGTGACGACCGTTTCAAGAAGCTGGTGTCCAGCCATCACAAGTTGGCCGACGCGCTGAACGACCTGCGCAACAAGGCAGGCCCCGCCAGCCACGGCAAAGACCCGTATCTGGCTCGATTGGCAGAACACCACCGCCGCAGCGCGGTTCTGGCAGCCGATGCCATCGTGGCCTTTCTGCATCAGGCTTATCTGGATGCGCAGCTCGACCCGATCAGCTCTCGCGAGCCGTGGGAGCGGTTTGCGCAGGATAACGCGCTGATCGATGCGCACGTGGGGCTGGCGGTGGACGCTGAGGATGGCGACTCGCCAACCTTGCGCTTCCTGCTGCCTGGCGGCGATGAGCTGCCCATCAACATCGAAGTCAGCCGTTTGCTTTACCAACTGGATCGGGATGCCTACGTCGAAGCCCTGAACGCTGCGCGCGGCGCACCTGCTCTGGCTGCGGAGCCGGTCGAAGGACAAGGAGAGTCAGCATGAAGTTGACCCGCATCGCCAAGCTACGGCTCCGAGTGTTCCGCGACTTTGCTTGGCCAACAGAACTGCACTCGTTCGCGCAGTTCAATGTCATCTATGGATGGAACGGCAGCGGCAAAACGACGCTGTCATGGATGCTTTCGCTCGTTGAGAAGAAGACCGCGCTCCTTGAAGGTGAAGCGGCACTGGAGATCGACGGCACAACGAAGGTCGCAGGCTCCGCTTTCGCTTCGGCGCAACTGCCCCAAGTGCGCGTCTTCAACCGGGATTTCATCAATGCCACCCTGTCACAAACGGGCGGCATTGCGCCGATCTACTTTCTCGGCGAAGACAGTATCGAGAAGCAGGCACGGGTCGAGCAGCTCAAGAAGGAACTTGCCACGACCGACATCAATTCGCGTACTGCTCAGGCCGACAAGACAAGAGCAGAGTCGAAGCTGGACGATTTCTGTAAGGACAAGGCGAAGCTCATCAAGGAGCTGTTGACCACCGCGAACAGCCAGACCTACAACAACTACGACAAGCGACTTTTCAGGCGTGCCGTTGAAGCAATGGATGCGCAGCAGGCGGCGGCCGCGACTCTGACCGACGAGCAGAAAACACAGCTCCATAGCCAGAAGAACGCCCAGCCAAAGCCCCTGGTAGAGAAGGTCGCCGCGCCATCCATCGAACTTGATGTGTTGGCGAGTGAGGTAGACACCCTGGTCGGTCGCTCCGTCGTCGCGCAGACGCTCGATGAACTGACCAGCAATGCCAAGCTTGCCGCGTGGGTGCAAGAAGGGCTTCATCTGCACTCGGGCGAGCACGCCTCCGACACCTGCCGCTTCTGCCAGCAGCCGCTTCAGGCAGCGCGTCGCGCCGCGCTCGAAGCTCACTTCAACGATGCCTTCGCGGGATTTCAGAAAGACCTGTCTGCTCTTTTATCGAAGCTGAAGGCGGCCAAGCAGGCTGCGGCCTCACTGTCGCTGCCCGATGTTTCACGCTTCTATGAAGCGCTCGCGTCCGAAGTGCCATCCGCCTGCACGATGGTTTTGACGGCGCAGTCTGAGACCCAATCCGCGCTCGATGCCCTCATCGCACGTGTCGAGGCCAAGCGCGATCAGCCGTTCGCACCCACCGCCACGCTGACACCTGCTACCGCGAAACCTTCCTCGATCACCGACTCAGTCGCCGCATTCAACGGGATCGTGGAGAAGCACAACCGCATCTCCGCAGAGTTCACAGCGTCAGTCGATAGTGCGTGCAAGAAGCTTGAAGCCTCGTATGTCGCGGAGGCACACACCGAGTTCGTCCAGCTCTCCGGGGCTGCGAAACCGCGACCGCCGAACTGGATGGCATAAAGGCTACGCAGGCAGAAACCCAGACGCAGATCAATGAGCTGGAACGCGCGATCCTCGAACATCGCCGCCCCGCTGACGAGCTGACTGCAGAGCTATGCGCCTACCTTGGGCGCGACGAGTTGCGCTTCGAGGTGAAAGGCACCGGCTACGCGCTGACCCGCAGCGGCCAGTACGTAACGCATTTGAGCGATGGAGAGCGCACGGCGATTGCATTCCTCTATTTCCTCAAGTCGCTGCAGGACAGAGCATTCGACTTGAAGAATGGGATTGTCGTCATTGATGACCCGGTGTCGAGCCTCGATGACAACGCACTGTTCTCGGCCTTCGGCTACATGAAGGATCGCACCAAGGAGGCCGGGCAGCTTTTCATCTTGACGCACAGCTTCTCGTTTTTCCGGTTGGTGAAGAACTGGTTCCATCACCTGCCTGGGCAACGAAAGAAGAAGGTCGAAGACCGGCCCGGTCGGCTCTTTCTGCTTCGTACCCGGCGTCACGCGGACGGATCGCGCACCAGCGAGTTAGGCCACCTTGATCCTCTACTTGAAGAGTACGAATCGGAGTACCAGTACCTGTTCAAGCGCGTCCACGAGGAGGCTCACCGCAATGACGTTGTTCAACTGGAACACCACTACGGTTTGCCAAACGTCGCGCGCCGATTGATCGAGGCCTTCCTCGCATTCCGATTCCCCGAGATGAGCGGCGATCTTGGCCCACGACTCGAGCGGGTGGATTTCGACAGCGCGAAAAAGACCCGCATCCTCCGCTTGCTCAACACGTATTCACATGCTGGCGCAATCGCTGATCCGGGACACGATCTTTCTCTACTTGCAGAAACCCAACCCGTGTTGCGCGACACACTCGAAATGATGATGGCTGTCGACCGTGAGCATTACGACGGTCTATTGAAGCTGGTGGCGATTCAGCCCATCGAAGAACAAGGAGAACCGTAATGGCGTTTCTGTCGGAGGCCGCCGTGGAGCATGCGCTGCTGGATCAGCTGCGTGCTCTCGATTACAGCATCGAACGTGAGGAGGACATCGGCCCCGATGGACACCGCCCGGAGCGTGAGAGCCACGATGAGGTCGTGCTCAAGAAGCGGTTCGAGGACGCCGTCGCGCGTCTGAACCCTGGCCTCCCATTGGAGGCACGTCAGGATGCAATTCGGAAGGTGACGCAGTCCGAACTGCCCTCATTGCTCGAAGAAAACCGCCGCCTCCACAAGCTGATGACGGAAGGCGTCGACGTCGAGTATTACGCCGACGACGGCACGCTGACAGCGGGCAAGGTCGCGCTCATCGACTTCGAACACACGGAACAGAACGACTGGTTGGCGGTGAGCCAGTTCGTGGTGATCAACGGCCAGAACAACCGGCGGCCCGATGTGGTGGTGTTCGTGAACGGCTTGCCGCTGGGCGTGATCGAGCTGAAAGCGCCTGGCAGCGCAGGGGCGCATCTGCTGGGCGCGTTCAACCAGCTGCAGACCTACAAGAAGCAAATCCCGGCGCTGTTCAACACCAACGCGCTGCTGGTCACCTCGGACGGCATTGCGGCCCGGGTGGGTTCACTCTCGGCAGACCTGGAGCGCTTCATGCCGTGGCGCACCACCGACGGCACGGACGTTGCCCCGAAAGGTGCGCCGGAACTCTCGACCCTGATCGAAGGCGTTTTCGAGCATCGTCGCCTGCTCGATCTGCTCTGTCACTTCACGGTCTTCGGCGAAACCGGTTCCGGGCTCGCCAAGATCATCGCGGGCTACCACCAGTTCCACGCGGTGCGACACGCGGTCAACAGCACGGTGGCTGCGTCCTCGCCGGAGGGCAATCAGCGGGTCGGCGTCATCTGGCACACCCAAGGCTCCGGCAAAAGCCTGCTGATGGCTTTCTACGCCGGGCAACTGGTCAAACACCCGGCGATGGCCAACCCGACACTGGTGGTGCTGACCGACCGCAACGACCTCGACGACCAGCTCTTCTCTACGTTCTCGATGTGCCGCGATCTGATCCGGCAGACGCCGGTACAGGCCGAGAGCCGCGAAGATCTTCAGAAGGTCTTGAGTCGGGCATCTGGCGGCGTGATTTTCACGACCTTGCAGAAGTTCGGCGAGATTGCGGAGCCCCTCACTACGCGCCGCAACGTGGTCGTCATCGCGGATGAAGCGCACCGCAGCCAGTACGGCTTCAAGGCCAAGGTGGACGCAAAGACCGGGGAAATCTCCTACGGCTTTGCCAAGTACATGCGCGACGCCCTGCCGAACGCATCCTTCATCGGCTTTACCGGTACGCCCATCGAAGCGGACGACGTCAATACCCCGGCGGTGTTCGGCAACTACATCGATGTCTACGACATCAGCCGCGCGGTCGAGGATGGCGCGACCGTGCCGATCTACTACGAGTCGCGGTTGGCGCGGATCGAACTCGACGAGGAAGAAAAGCCGAAGATCGACGCCGAGGTCAACGAATTGACCGAAGAGGAATCCGAGGCCGACCAGGAGCGCTTCAAGAAGAAGTGGTCAACGGTCGAAGCCCTGGTTGGCAGCGACAAGCGCCTTGCCCTGGTAGCCAAGGATATGGTCGCCCACTTCGAGGATCGCGTAGCAGCCCTCGACGGCAAGGCGATGGTGGTGTGCATGAGCCGCCGCATCTGCGTCAAGCTCTACGACGAGATCGTCAAGCTGCGACCGGACTGGCACAGCACCGATGACAACGCGGGAGCGGTCAAGATCGTGATGACGGGCGCAGCGAGCGACCCGCAGGAGTGGCAGCAGCACATCGGCAACAAGGCCCGGCGCGATCTGCTGGCCAAGCGTGCCCGCGATCCCAAAGACCCGCTCAAGCTGGTGATCGTGCGGGACATGTGGCTGACCGGCTTTGACGCACCGTGTATGCACACGATGTACGTTGACAAGCCGATGCAGGGTCACGGACTGATGCAGGCGATTGCGCGCGTGAACCGCGTGTTCCGCGACAAGCCTGCCGGACTGATCGTGGACTACATCGGTATCGCGCAAAACCTGAAGTCTGCCCTGCAGCAATATTCCAAGAACGACCAGGAGAACACCGGCGTCGACGAAGCGCAGGCCATCGCGGTGATGATGGAGAAGTACGAAGTCTTGCGGGACATGTACCACGGCTACGACTACGTTTCCGCGATGAGCGGCACGCCGCAGGAGCGCTATCGATGATGGCGGGAGCCATCGAGTGGATTCTCGACCTGCAACAGAAGTTGGCGGCGAAAGAGAAAACCAAAGAAGGCAAGAAGAACGCTCACCGCCGATACCAGGACGCCGTGCTGGCGTTGTCCAAGGCGTTCGCCCTGGCATCCGCTTCCGACGAGGCCCGCGAAATCCGGGAGGAAGTCGGCTTCTTCCAGGCGATCCGTGCCGCGCTGGTCAAGAGCAGCACGGGGTCTGGCGTGACCCAGCAAGAGCGCGAGCTGGCCATCCAGCAGATCGTCAGCCGTGCGGTAGTGTCTACCGAGATCGTGGACATCCTGGCCGCTGCGGGCATCAAGAGCCCGGACATCTCCATCCTCTCCGACGAATTCCTCGCCGAAGTTCAGCAGATGGAGAAGAAGAACCTCGCGCTGGAAGCCTTGCGCAAGCTGATCAACGACGGCATTCGCTCGCGCAGCAAGGCCAACGTGGTGCAGACCAAGGCGTTCTCGGAGCGATTGGAGGATGCGGTGGCGCGCTACCACGCCAACGCCATCACCACCGCCGAGGTGCTGCAGGAACTGATCCAACTGGCCAAGGACATCCGTGCGGCGCGCCAGCGTGGCGAAGAGGCAGGGCTGTCTGATGAGGAGATCGCCTTCTACGACGCCCTGGCCGAGAACGAAAGCGCGGTGCAGATGATGGGCGACGACAAGCTCAAGCTGATTGCCCACGAATTGCTGATGAGTCTGCGCGAAAACGTGTCGGTCGACTGGGCCCACCGGGACTCTGCCCGCGCACGGATGCGGGTGCTGGTGAAGCGCATCCTGCGGAAGTACGGCTACCCGCCCGATCTCCAAGACACCGCTGTGCAAACGGTTCTGCAGCAGGCCGAGGCGTTGTCATCAGGGTGGTCGATTACGCATCGCGGCACTACCTGATCAGTACCGGCAAGAGGCGTCACTTCACTGAAACAAGAAAAGAGGAAAGCCGAGAGATATGGCCCGCATCGAAAACCACAAATACAGCATCGAGGAAGTGTGCGCGC
>NZ_AZSN01000018.1:0-41935 GCF_000576225.1 Methylibium sp. T29-B
GCCCGAGGATGGCCGCCATGGCGCCGGCGCCGACCGGCACCGCGTCCTGCATCGCCTGCGCCCGCAGCCGGACCAGCGGCACCGCGTCCGCCAAGCTCAGCACGCCGGCCGCCACCAGGGCGCTGTACTCGCCCAGCGAGTGCCCAGCCACGATCGACGGCGACCGGCCGGTCTCGGCCAGCCAGGCGCGGTAGCAGGCGATGCTGGCTGCGAGCATCACCGGCTGGGTGTTCGAGGTGAGATCCAGTGCCTCCTTCGGACCCGACCGGATCAGCGCGACCAGATCCTCGCCGAGCGCCTGCGAGGCTTCGGCCAGGGTCTCGCCCACGACCGGGTGATCGCCCCAGGCGTCGAGCATGCCGACGGTCTGGGAGCCCTGGCCGGGAAAGACAAATGCGAATGCTGACATCGAGAACTTCCCAATCTTCTTATGGCTTCTGGCCGGGCGGGCCCGGCGCCGATCACAGGTCGAGCAGCACCGCGCCCCAGGTGAAGCCGCCGCCCACGCCTTCGAGCATCACCGTGTCGCCCGGCTTGACCCGGCCGCTGCGCACCGCGTGGTCCAGCGCCAGCGGCACCGAGGCGGCCGACGTATTGCCGTGCTCGTCGACGGTCACGACCAGCTTCTCCAGCGGCAGCTTCAGCTTCTTGGCCGTGCCCTGCATGATGCGGATGTTGGCCTGGTGCGGAATCAGCCAGTCGACGTCCGCCTCCTGGCGGCCGGCCTTGGCCAGCACCGCGCGCGCCGCCTCGTCGAGCACCCGGACGGCGAGCTTGAACACCGCCTGTCCGTCCATCTTGAGCAGCGGATCGCCGGTGACGTGGCCGCCAGCTACCGTGCCCGGCACGCACAGGATGCCCACATGGCTGCCGTCGGCATGCAGCTCGGTCGCCAGGATGCCCGGCGTGTCGCTGGCCTCCAGCACCACGGCACCGGCACCGTCGCCGAACAGCACGCAGGTGGTGCGATCCTTGAAATCGAGGATGCGGGAGAACACCTCGGCACCGATCACGAGCGCCCTGCTGGCGGCGCCCGTGCGGATCATGGCATCGGCCACCGACAGCGCATAGACGAAGCCGGAACACACCGCCTGCAGGTCGAAGGCCGGGCAGCCGGCGATACCGAGCTTGTGCTGCACGATGCAGGCCGTCGAGGGGAAGACCATGTCGGGCGTGGAGGTCGCCACGATGATCAGGTCGATCTCGGCCGCCTGCCGCCCTGCTGCCTCGAGTGCATGGCGAGCGGCTTCGACGGCCAGGTCGCTGCAGGCGACGTCGGGCGCCGCGAAGTGGCGTGCGCGGATACCGGTGCGCTCGACGATCCATTCATCGGAGGTCTCGACGCCGCTCTGAGCCAGTTCGGCGGCGAGCTGGGCGTTGGTCAGGCGACGCGGCGGCAGGTAGCTGCCGGTGCCGGTGATGCGCGCGTAGCGAGGAAGGGAAGAGGCAGAGGGGGTCATGCGGCTTCGGGCACCTGACCGTCCGGCGCGCCCACATCGGCCGGCAGGGCCTGCAGCGTCGCGCTGATGCGGTCGTGGACCCGATCGAGCAGTCGGTTTCGCGCGGCATCATAAGCCCGGTTGAGCGCCTGCTCGAAAGCAAAGGCATCGGCCGAACCGTGGCTCTTGAACACCAGGCCGCGCAGGCCGAGCAGCGCCGCACCGTTGTAGCGGCGGTGGTCGACCCGGTTCTTGAAGTGCCTGAGCACGGGCAACGCCACCAGCGCTGCCAGCTTGCTGTACCAGCTGCGGGTGAACTCCTGGCGAATGAAGCTCGACAGCATCGAGGCCAGGCCTTCGGCCGTCTTCAGCGCCACATTGCCGACGAAACCGTCGCACACGACGATGTCGGTGCGGCCGGTGAAGATGTCGTTGCCCTCAACGTTGCCGACGAAGTTGAGCTGGCCGCCGGCGGCTGCGGCGCGCAGCAATTCGCCGGCGCGCTTGATGGTCTCGCTGCCCTTGATCGCCTCTTCGCCGATGTTCAGCAGGCCGACGCTTGGGTTCGCCTTGCCCTCGACGGCGGCCACCAGCGCGCTGCCCATCACCGCGAACTGCAGCAGGTGTTCGGCCGTGCAGTCGACGTTGGCGCCGAGATCGAGCACGGTGGTGTGACCATCGAGCTGGTTCGGCATCACGGTAGCGATCGCCGGGCGATCGATGCCGTCGAGTGTCTTGAGCACATAGCGCGCCACGGCCATCAGCGCCCCCGTGTTGCCCGCAGAGACACAGGCCTGCGCCGCCGCCACGCCATCGACCGGCTTGACCTGGCTGATCGCGACGCGCAGCGACGAGTCGCGCTTGCGCCGGAGGGCCACCTCGACGGGGTCGTCCATCGCGACCACCTCGCTCGCCGACACCAGCGTGCAGCGCTCCCAGCCGTCCGCCGGCGCCAGCGCCTCGGGGCGTCCGACGAGCAACAGCTCGGCGCCGGGATGGGCCGCCAGGAAGGCCCGACAGGCCGGTAGCGTGACCGAAGGACCATGGTCGCCGCCCATGCAGTCGACGGCCAGGCGCACCGTGGCAGACCGGGCCTCGGCAGCGGAAGCGAGCGGGTCGTTCATGGTGTCGACGGAGCGGAGGCGGGCCTTGGCCGGGTCACAGGCGACACGCTAAGCCTTGCGCGGAGCGGTGGCAAGTGACGCGCGAAGCAGCGCTTGCACGTTGCCGCCGAACCAACGACAACGCCCGGCCGCCTTCAATCAGGCATGCCGGGCGCGTTGCGAAGCAGGATGACGCTGCCCGGCCGCACGAGGCGCCGGGCCGCACCGATTCAGGCATCCGCCTTGGTCTTCAGCACCTTGCGGCCGCGGTAGAAACCGGTCGCGCTGATGTGGTGGCGCAGATGGGTTTCACCGGTGGTCGGCTCGATCGCCAGGCCCGGGGTGTTCAGGGCGTTGTGCGAGCGGTGCATGCCGCGCTTCGATGGGGACTTCTTGTTCTGTTGAACGGCCATGAGGGGCTCCTGGGTCTTGCGTGCCCGGCGACCAGACGCCGGGCGCTGCCGTGGCACCCCCGGATCGACCGGAGCACCTTGGCGGATGGTCCATGCCGGAGCGCCATGCGCCGGCAGCTTTCATGCCGGGCAAACCCGGCAGAAATATAAAACAGCCCGCGAGTATACCCGGAACGTCGGCCGGGTCAGTGGCCGGCCTTGGGCGTCTTGAGTGCCTGGAGCACGGCGAACGGGTTCTCCTTCGCGGGCGCCACGGGCTCGGCGGCCAAGACATCGCCGGGAACGACCAGCGGCTCGGGACAACGATCGTGCCGCGGCACCACCGGCAATGACAGCAGGAACTCGTCCTCGACGAGTTCGCGCAGGTCCAGCGCCCGGGTCAGTTCGAGCACATCGTCCTCGCTGTCGGCGTCGAGGGCGGCAGCGGCATCCTCGGTCGCCACGAACTGGAACCACCGATCGCAGTCCAGCGCGACCTCGACCGGCGCCAGACAACGCTGGCACTGCAGTCGGACTGACGTGCGGGCCTGCAAGTGCATCCAGACCTCCGGGCTGCCACCCGTGCGCCGACGCTGCTCGCCCCGGGCGGCCCAGACGACCTCGTCGCCGGCGGCCGGCGGCGCCTCGGCATGAGCGCTGGCCGCCAAACGCTCCAGCGTCGTCAGCGACCACGTACCCGACAAGCTGGCCGCGTCCGCCGCCAGGCCGGCGACGTTCAGGCGCAAGGGATTCTGTTCGCTCGGTTTCATCGCGCCCGGAGTTTATGCGCCGCACCGACAATGGCGCCCATGACCCCCACGCCGCCGCCTCGCCTGATCCTCGGCTCCACCTCACGCTACCGGCGCGAGCTGTTGATGCGCCTGCGCGTGCCCTTCGAGGTGGACAGTCCGCGCGTCGACGAGACGCCCCTCGCCGGCGAAGCCCCTGCCGCGCTGGCCGAGCGCCTGGCGCTCGCCAAGGCACGCGAGGTGGCGGCGCGCCATGCCGACGCGGTCGTGATCGGCTCCGATCAGGTGGCTGACCTGGACGGCACGCCGATCGGCAAGCCCGGCGGGCACCAGCGCGCAGTCGAGCAACTGCGTTCGATGAGTGGCCGCACCGTGGTCTTCCAGACGGCGCTGGCGGTGGTGCGACCGGCCACCGGCTTCGAGCGACTGCTGCGCGTGCCGGTAGCAGTGCGTTTCAGGACGCTGGGCGACGCGGAGATCGAGGCTTACCTGCGCGCGGAACAGCCCTACGACTGCGCTGGCAGCGCCAAGTCCGAAGGCCTGGGGATCGCGTTGCTCGACGCGATCGAATCCGACGACCCGACCGCCCTGATCGGCCTGCCGCTGATCGCCACCGTCAAGCTGCTGCGCGAGGCCGGGCTCGACGTGCTGTCGCGGAGCCAGGATGAAGGGCCGACTGATCCTGGTGCCGAACACCCTGGACTTCGGCACACTGACCGGCAGCCTGCCCCCGCCCGATCTCCACGAGGTGCTGCCGCAGGGCGTGATCGACGCCGCAGCCCGGTTGCAGTACTGGGTGTGCGAGAACGCCAAGTCGACCCGCGCCTTCCTGAAGCGCGTGGACGGCATCACGCCGCTGGCGCAGCCGCTGCAAACCCTGGAGATCCGTGAACTGCCGCGATCGCCGAAAGGCCGCCACGCGGCCGAGCCGGCCGATCTGCGGGCACTGCTGGCCCCCGCGCTCGATGGCCACGACATCGGGCTGATCAGCGAAGCCGGCCTGCCCGCCGTTGCCGACCCTGGCGCCGCTCTGGTAGCGGCCGCGCATGCGGCCGACGTGAGCGTGCAGCCCTTGCCTGGCCCGACCTCGCTGCTGCTGGCGCTGGCCGCCAGCGGCCTGAACGGCCAGAGCTTCGCCTTCGTCGGTACGTGCCGCAGGAAGCCGGCGCGCAGGCCCAGCGGCTGAAGGAGTTGGAGGCGCTGTCACGCCGTCTCGGCCAGACGCAGCTGATGATCGAGACCCCCTACCGCAATGGCGCCCTGCTCCGGGCGCTGCTCAGTGCGCTTGCGCCGGACACCTGGTTGAGCGTCAGTTGCGGCCTGACCCTACCGGGCGGCTGGACCCGCAGTGCACGGGTGGCGCAGTGGCGCCAGCGCCCGATGGAACTGCCGGCCGACGTGCCGGCGGTGTTCGCCTTGCTGGCAGGCTGATCGCCGCCTTATTTGCCGCCTAGCAAGGACGCCACGCGCTTCTTGGCCTTGATGTAGCGCGACAGCCCGCTGCTGGGCGTCGACGCCTGGGCGGCCGACTTCTCCCACACGGGCTCGATGCCGGCCTGGGCCTCGTAGGGCTGGCTGAAGAACGGATCGGAGGCGCTGCCGGCGGGGTGGGGCGCCGCGCCGGCGCAGGCCGATCGCCAGCAGCGGCAGCGCTGATCCGGCGCCCGTCGTCCTCGCGGCGCATGCCGTCGCGCTCGCCGTCGTCACGCCGCGGCGCACGGCGAGGACGGTCGTCCTCGAGTTCGAGCGCCTCGATATCGAGCTTCTTCTTGATCAGCTTCTCGATGTCGGACACCAGCCGGGCATCGTCGCGCGACACCAGCGTGATCGCCAGGCCCGAGGCCCCGGCGCGGCCGGTGCGGCCGATGCGGTGCACGTAATCCTCGGCGTTGAAGGGCACGTCGAAATTGAACACCGCCGGCAGGTCGGCGATGTCGAGGCCGCGTGCGGCCACATCGGTGGCCACCAGCAAGTCCACCTCGCCGGCCTTGAACGCGGCCAGGGCCTTCAGGCGCTCGTCCTGGGACTTGTCGCCGTGCAGGGCCTGGGTGCGCAGGCCGTCGCGCTCGAAGGCGCGCGCCAGGCGCGCCGCGCCCAGCTTGGAATTGACGAAGACGATGCTCTGCGTGATGGCCCGCGTGCGCAGCAGTTGCTTCACGGCGTTGCGCTTGTCGTCGTCCTCGACACGGTAGAAGCGCTGCTCGACCGTCGACGCCGTGGCATTGGGCCGCGCCGTCTCGACCAGGATCGGGTCCTGCAGGTAGCTGTTGGCCAGCTTCTTGATCTCGGGCGAGAAAGTGGCCGAGAACAGCAGCGTCTGCCGGCTCTTGGGCAGGTAGCTCAGGATGCGCTGCAGATCGGGCAGGAAGCCGATGTCGAGCATGCGGTCGGCCTCATCGAGCACCACGTACTCCACCTGGCTGAGCGAGCAGTTCTTGGCCTCGATGTGGTCGAGCAGCCGCCCCGGCGTCGCGATCAGTACCTCGACGCCGCGCTTCAATTCGGCCGTCTGCGGCTTCATGTCGATGCCGCCGAACACGACCGTGGCGCGCAGCTGGGTGTGCTTGGAGTAGGTCTTGACGTTGTTGGCAACCTGGTCCGCCAGCTCACGCGTCGGGGCCAGCACCAGGGCCCGCACCGGGTGGCGGGCCGGCGACGTGCTGCTGCTCTCGTGCTTGAGCATCTTCTGCAGCAGGGGCAGCGAGAAGGCCGCCGTCTTGCCGGTGCCGGTCTGCGCGGCGCCCATGACGTCGCGGCCGGCCAGCACGAGTGGAATCGCCTTGGCCTGGATCGGAGTCATCAGCAGGTAACCGGATTCGGCCACCGCGCGGAGCAGCTTCGGATCGAGCGCGAGGGTGTCGAAACGGGCGGGCGGCGCCTCGGCCGGCAGGGCCGGTGACGCCATCGTGAGATCGTCTTGCATTGACCGCCATTATCGGCCAGCCGGGTTTCAGCGTCTCAGAACCAGCCAGCGGGGGGCCTTGAAGCGCACGATCATCCCGTACAGCAGGGTGTACGACAGTCCGAACAACAGGATGAAGATGCCCAGGACTCGAGAGTTGTCCCAGAACAGCACGCTGGGCGCCACCGCCAGCATGCACAGCAGCCACAGGTAGGGCGCGGTCATGGAATTGCGCCGCGTCAGCGCGGCCGCGTCGCGGCTGCCGACGGCCCAGCGCAGCAGGCGCCGATAAATCAGGCTGTGCAGGTGGACGCCGTCGGGAATGCCCACGCCGCGCCCGCGGACCACCCGGCGCCGGTACATCGAGAACAGGGTCTCGAACACCGGGTAGATGGCCATCAGCAGCGGGAACAGCGGCGACACCTCGGGGTTGCGGTGCAGCAGCAGGATGCTGAGTTCGGACAGGTAGAAGCCCAGGAAATAGGCGCCGCCGTCGCCCAGGAAGATCAGTCCGGCCGGGAAGTTCCAGACGAAGAAGCCCAGCACGGCCCCGGCGCCGGCCAGCGCCAGCAGCGCGATGGTGCTGTCGCCCACCTGGTTGGCCACATAGGTGATGGCCAGCATCATCATCATCACGCACATCGATGCCAGCCCGTTGAAGCCGTCGATGATGTTGATGGCATTGGCAATGCCCGTCACCGTGAAGATCGCGAGAAAGGCCGCACCGATCGTGAACGACGCGACCCAGTCCAGCCCCCACAGGTCGGTGCGCGTGATGGTCCCGCCGAGCAACAACACCCCCAGCAGCGCAGCGGCCGCCGTCGCCAGCAGGCGCCAGGTGGCCGAGACACGCTTGGTCACGTCTTCGGCCAGGCCTGCGGCAAAGGCCGGCAGGCCGCACAGCAGCAACCAGACGGCATAGTGCGCAGGCTCGCCGCCGCGCATCCACCACAGCAGCGTGGCCGTGAACAGCAGCCCGCCGACGATGCCGATCCCACCCACCCGCGGCACGGAGCGTGCATGGAATTTCTGCGGGCCGCCCTGGTCCGGATCGGCGGAGAACCGGGCATGAGTGCGGTTCGAGCGGACCACCAGCAAGGTCAGGATGGCCGACGCGGCGAACGCGCAGAGAAACAGAAGCATCGGGGCAGTTTACCGAGCGCGCACATCCGGACCCCTCGAGGCGCGCCGCTATAGTGGGACTGCGCTTGCCCCTCACTTTTGCCACCATGCATCACATCACGCCTGTCGTCCTCGCCGGCGGCTCCGGCACGCGGCTCTGGCCACTCAGCCGCGCGCTCTACCCTAAGCAGTTCCTGGCCCTGTCCGGTACGTCGACCCTGTTCCAGCAGGCCTGCCTGAGGTTGGCCGCCCTGGCCGACCCGCACACGACCATCGCCGCGCCGCTGGTGGTCGGCAACGAGGAACACCGGTTCATGCTGCTGGAGCAGTTGCGCGAGATCGGCACGAGACAATCAACCGTGCTGCTCGAGCCCATCGGTCGCAACACGGCGCCCGCCCTTACCCTGGCCGCGCTCGCCAGCCGCGCCGCCCACGGCGACGACAGCATCCTCGTCGTCACGCCGGCGGACCAGACCGTGACCGACGGCCCGGCCTTCACACGCGCCCTGCGGCAGGCGGTGGCCGCCGCGGCCGACGGCAGCCTCGTCACGCTCGGCATCGTGCCCGACCGCCCGGAAACCGGCTTCGGCTACATCCACAGCGAAGACACCGGAGCGGTGCGGCGCGTCAAGGCCTTCGTCGAGAAGCCCGATCGGGCCACCGCCGAGCGCTACCTCGCCGACGGCGGCTATGCCTGGAACAGCGGCATGTTCGTGCTGCGTGCTTCGGTGTGGCTGGCCGCGCTGGCGCATTTCCGGCCGGACATTGCCCAGGCCACCGAAGCCGCTTGGGCCGGCCGCAGCACCGACGCGAGCTTCGTGCGGCCCGACAAGGCCGCCTTCGCGGCCATCCCCGGTGAATCGATCGACTACGCGGTGATGGAGCCCTGCCCGGCCGACGCGGCCAGCGGCTTCAGTGTGAAGATGGTGCCGCTGGACGCCGGCTGGAGCGACCTCGGGGCCTGGGACGCGGTGTGGCAGGTCAGCGAGCGCGATGCCCAGGGCAATGCCTCGCACGGCGACGCGCTGATCGAGGACAGCCGCAACACGCTGGTCCACGCGACCAGCCGGCTGGTCGGCGCCATCGGCCTCGACGACGTGATCATCGTGGAAACGCCGGACGCGGTGCTCGTGACCGATCGCTCGCGCAGCCAGCAGGTCAAGCAGATCGTCGCCAGCCTCCAGCGCGAGGGCCGCAACGAGGGCACGCTGCATCGGCGCGTCCACCGGCCCTGGGGCTGGTACGACAGCGTGGACGCAGGCGCCCGGTTTCAGGTGAAGCGCATCCTGGTCAAGCCCGGCGCCACGCTGAGCCTGCAGATGCACCACCACCGCGCCGAACACTGGATCGTCGTCTCGGGGACGGCGGAAGTGACCTGTGGCGAGAGCAAGAGACTGCTGACCGAGAACCAAAGCACCTACATTCCGCTCGGGGAAGTGCACCGGCTGGCGAATCCGGGCTCGATCCCCCTCGAGATCATCGAGGTGCAGTCCGGCAGCTATCTCGGTGAGGACGACATCGTGCGCTTCTCTGACACCTACGGCAGAGCGGACGGAGTCGGCACGGACCGCAAATGATCCTCGTGACCGGCGGTGCCGGTTTCATCGGCAGCAACTTCGTTCTCGACTGGATCGCATCGACCGACGAGCCGGTCGTCAACCTCGACGTCCTCTCCTACTCCGGCAACCTGCGCAATCTCGCCTCGTTGCAAGGGAATGCCCGGCATGTCTTCGTGCGCGGCGACATCCGCGATCGGCCGTTGCTCGACCGGCTGCTGGCCGACCACCAGCCCGGGCGATCGTTCATCTGGCCGCAGAAAGCCATGTCGATCGGTCTATCCACGGGCCCGGGGCCTTCTTGCACACCAATGTCGAAGGCTCGTTCGTGCTGCTCGAAGCCGCGCGCGCGTACTGGTCCGGATTGGCCGCCGGCAGGCGGGAATCGTTCCGCTTCCTCCACGTCAGCACCGACGAGGTGTTCGGCTCGCTCGAGCCCGGGGCACCGGCCTTCACCGAAACACACGCCTACGATCCGAGCAGCCCCTACGCGGCCAGCAAGGCCGCCAGCGACCACCTCGCCCGAGCCTGGCATTGCACCTACGATCTGCCGGTGGTGACGTCGAACTGTTCGAACAACTACGGGCCCTACCATTTCCCCGAGAAACTGATCCCGCTGACGATCGTCAATGCGCTCGCCGGCCAGACACTGCCGGTCTACGGCGATGGCCTGCAGATCCGCGATTGGCTGCACGTCGGCGACCACTGCCGGGCGCTCCGTACCGTGCTCGAACGAGGCCGTGTCGGCGAGACCTACAACATCGGCGGAGGGAGCGAGTTCGCCAACATCGACACCGTGCGGCGCGTGTGCGCGCTGCTCGACGAACTGCAGCCCGATCCCGCCGGCCCGTACGAACGCCTGATCCGCCTGGTCGCCGACCGTCCCGGTCATGACCGGCGCTACGCGATCGACACCCGCAAGATCGAACGGGAGCTGGGCTGGCGGCCGACCGAAACCTTCGAGACGGGGCTCCGCAAGACGGTCCAGTGGTACCTCGCTCATGCCGGCTGGGTGCGCGAGGTGCAAAGCGGCAGCTACCGCGACTGGGTGGCACAGAACTACGCCACGCGAACCCCAGGCCCCGCATGAGGATCCTGCTGCTCGGCAAGAACGGCCAGGTGGGCTGGGAGCTCCAGCGCGCGCTCGCCCCCCTCGGCGAACTGCTCGCGCTGGCGCGCGACAGCGCGCCACTCGCGGCCGATCTCGGCTGCCCCGAGGCCTTGGTGGCGACGGTGCGCCACGTGCGCCCGGACATCATCGTGAATGCAGCGGCCTACACCGCCGTCGACCGGGCCGAGCGCGAGCCGGCGCTCGCGCGAGCCGTCAACGCCATCGCGCCCGCGGTGCTGGCCCGCGAGGCAACGATGCTGAATGCAACCCTGGTGCACTTCAGCACCGACCACGTGTTCGACGGCTCGGGCAGTGCGCCGCGTGACGAGAACGCCTTGCCCGCGCCGCTCAACGTCTACGGCGCCACCAAGCTCGAGGGGGAGCAGGCCATCCGCGCCAGCGGCTGCCGCCACCTGATCCTGCGCACCAGCTGGATTCATGCAGCACGCGGCAGCAACTTTGCGAAGACCGTGCTGTGCCTGGGCGCCGAACGCGAGTGGCTCGAGGTCGTCGACGACCAGATCGGCGCCCCCACCGGCGCCGACCTGCTGGCCGACGTCACCGCGCACGCGCTGCGGGCGCTTCGACAGCAAGCCTCGCTCGCCGGCACCTACCACGTGGCCGCCAGCGGCGAGACCAGCCGGCATGGCTACGCCCGCTTCCTCATCGAGCGGGCGCGCATGCACGGGCACCCGCTGAAACTGACAGCAGAGGCTCTCCGCGCGGTCCCCGACAGCGCCTGTCCGGCGCCGGCTCGACGGCCGCTCAATTCGCGCCTCGACACCGGCAGGCTGCAAGCCTGTTTCGGCCTCCATCTTCCGCCCTGGCAGGACGGCGTCGACCGCCTGCTGATCGAACTGCTGGGGCGCTGACGGCCGCTGGCCGACCGCGGAACATCCATGCATCGAAAAGGCATCCTCCTCGCCGGCGGAACCGGCACCCGGCTGCACCCGGCGACGCTGGCCCTCAGCAAGCAGCTGCTGCCGGTGTACGACAAGCCGATGGTGTACTACCCCCTCACCACGCTGATGCTGGCCGGCATCCGCGACATCCTCGTCATCAGCACACCGCAGGATCTCTCCCGCTTCGAAGCGCTGCTCGGCGACGGTGCGCGCTGGGGCCTGAGCCTCCGCTACGGCGTGCAGCCCAGTCCGGACGGATTGGCGCAGGCCTTCACGCTCGGGCGCGACTTCATCGCGGGCGCGCCGAGTGCGCTGGTGCTCGGTGACAACATCTTCCATGGCCATGACCTCCAGCGCCTGCTGGTCCGCGCTGCAGCGCGGCCGGCCGGGGCCACCGTCTTCGCCTGTCACGTGCAGGACCCGGAGCGCTACGGCGTGGTGGAGTTCGACGCGCAGCGCCGTGCCATCCGCATCGAGGAGAAGCCGCAAGCGCCGAAGAGCGGCTACGCCGTGACCGGCCTGTACTTCTACGACGAGCAGGTCTGCGACATCGTCGCCGGGCTGCGGCCGAGCGCGCGCGGCGAGCTGGAGATCACCGACGTCAACACGCACTACCTGCGTGCGGGCCGGCTCGAGGTGGAGATCCTGGGACGCGGGTATGCCTGGCTGGACACCGGCACCCCCGACAGCCTGCTCGATGCCGGCCAGTTCATCGCCACGCTCGAGAAGCGCCAGGGCCTGAAGGTGGCCTGCCCCGAGGAAGTGGCCTTCCGCGCCGGCTGGATCGATGCCGGGCAACTCGAGGCGCTGGCGTCCCCGATGCTGAAGAACGGCTACGGCCAATATCTGCTGCGTGTGCTGCGGGAAAAGGTCTACTGATGAAGGCGATCCCGACAGCCCTACCCGAAGTGTTGCTGTTCGAGCCGGAGGTGTTCCGTGACGCACGGGGGTTCGTCACGGAGGTCTTCCACCAGCAGGCCTTCGAAACAGCGCTAGGCCAGGCCGTGAACTTCGTGCTGGACGTTCACTCCCGCTCGCAGCGCGGCGTGTTGCGCGGGCTGCACTACCAACTGCCGCCCTGTGCACAGGGCAAGCTGCTGCGGGTGATCGCCGGCCGGGTGTTCGACGTCGTCGTCGATGTGCGCCGCAGCAGTCCGAACTTCCGGCGCTGGCTCGGCGTCGAGCTGACCGCCGAAAGGCCGCAGCTGCTGTGGATTCCGCCGGGATTCGCGCACGGCTTCCTTGCGCTCAGCGAAACGGCCGAGGTCTCGTACCGGACGACGAGCTACTACGCCCCCGGGGCCGAGGGCGCGGTGCGCTGGGACGATCCCGAGATCGGCATCGAATGGCCGCCGATGGACAGTCCCCCTACACTTTCGGCCCGTGACGCTCAGGCTCCCGGGCTCGCAGAGGCGCCGGTCTTCGACTGACGCCAACCCTCCACGACCGCAGGTCCATGAACAAGAACACGCGCATCTTCGTTGCCGGCCACCGCGGCATGGTGGGGTCGGCGATCGTGCGCCGGTTGCAGGCGGCGGGCTACACCAGCGTCCTCACGGCCTCGCGCGAGCAGCTGGACCTGCTGGACCAGCGCGCCGTCCACGCGTTCCTGGCGGAACATCGGCCCGAGTACTGCGTGGTGGCCGCGGCCAAGGTCGGTGGCATCGCCGCCAACGACCGGTACCGCGCCGACTTCCTGTACGAGAACCTCCTGATCGAGGCCAACCTCATCCACGGTGCCCACCTGGCCGGCGTGCAGCAGCTGCTGTTCCTCGGCTCGAGCTGCATCTACCCGCGCGACTGCCCGCAGCCGATTCGGGAAGACTCCCTGCTGACCGGCCCGCTCGAAGCAACCAACGAACCGTATGCGATCGCCAAGATCGCCGGCATCAAGCTGTGCGAGAGCTACAACCGCCAGCACGGTCGCCAGTACGTCAGCGCGATGCCAACCAACCTGTACGGCCCCAACGACAACTACGACCTGGCGACCAGCCATGTGCTGCCGGCCCTGCTGCGCAAGGCGCACGAGGCCCGGCTGCGCGGCGACGGCGAACTGGTGGTCTGGGGCAGCGGGACGCCACGGCGCGAGTTCCTGTACGTGGACGACCTGGCCGACGCCTGCGTCCACCTGATGGAGCTGGGATACGACGGCCCGATCGTCAACGTGGGCTGCGGCACGGACCTCACCATCCGCGAACTCGCCGAGACGGTGATGCGCGTGGTCGGCTTCGAGGGCCGCATCGTCTTCGACAGCAGCAAACCCGACGGCACGCCGCGCAAGCTGCTCGATGTCTCGCGCCTCACGGCGCTTGGATGGCGCGCGAAGGTTCCGCTCGAGGCGGGGCTCCGCCTCGCCTACGCGGCGGCACCGTTCGCGCAGCCCTGATGAACCCTGGGAAGAACGACATGGCCGACCCCAAGAAGACTGCTTTGATCACCGGCGTGACCGGGCAGGACGGCGCCTACCTGTCCGAGCTGCTGCTCGACAAGGGCTACGACGTGCACGGCATCAAGCGACGCGCCAGCCTGTTCAACACCGACCGCATCGACCACCTGTACCAGGACCCGCATGTGGACCACCAGCGCTTCACGCTGCACTACGGCGACCTGACGGACAGCACCAACCTGATCCGCATCATCCAGCAGGTGCAACCCGACGAGATCTACAACCTAGCGGCCATGAGCCACGTGGCGGTGAGCTTCGAGACGCCGGAGTACACCGCCAATGCCGACGGCATCGGCACGCTGCGCCTGCTGGAGGCCATCCGCATCCTCGGCCTCGAGAAGAAGACTCGCTTCTACCAGGCCAGCACCAGCGAGCTCTACGGGCTGGTCCAGGAAACACCGCAGAAGGAAACCACACCGTTCTACCCGCGCAGCCCGTATGCCGTGGCGAAGATGTACGCCTACTGGATCACGGTGAACTACCGCGAGGCTTACGGGCTGTATGCCTGCAACGGCATCCTGTTCAACCACGAGAGCCCGCTGCGTGGCGAGACCTTCGTCACCCGCAAGATCACGCGGGCGGTGGCGCGCATCGCCCTGGGGCTGCAGGATTGCCTGTACCTGGGCAACCTGAGTTCGCTGCGCGACTGGGGACACGCCCGCGACTACGTCGAGATGCAATGGCTGATGCTGCAGCAGCCTCAGCCCGAAGACTTCGTCATCGCCACCGGCGTGCAGTACAGCGTGCGGCAGTTCGTGGAGCTGGCCGCGGCCGAACTCGGCATCCGGCTGGCCTTCACCGGCCAGGGCGAGCAGGAGATCGGCACCGTCACGGCGGTGGACGACGCGCGCGCTCAATGCAAGGTGGGCGACGTGATCGTGCGGGTCGACCCGCGCTACTTCCGGCCTACCGAGGTCGAGACGCTGCTGGGCGATCCCAGCAAGGCCAAGGCCAAGCTGGCTGGCAACCGACCACGACGCTGCCGGAGCTGGTGAGGGAGATGGTCGAGGCCGACTACGCCTCAGCCCAACGCGACAATCTGGTCCGGCGGGCAGGCTTCCGAGCCTACGACTACCGGGAATGACGACGGCACCTCGTCGACAGTGTGGGCCGACCAGTTTTGGTGCACGGCTACACTCGGCGTTCACCCCGTGAACAGGCCCAGCATGTCACACGTCATTGCCGTCAACGCACCGGATGCGGATGCGGCACACCTGCAAGTCCTGCGCGTCCTGGAACGGCAACCCGCGCTCTCGCAGCGTGAACTGTCCGCGGCATTGGGGCTGAGCCTGGGGAAGACGCACTACCTGCTGCGCGCCTTGCTGGACCGCGGCCTGGTCAAGGCGAGCAACTTCAGGCGCAGCGACCGCAAGCTGGCGTATGCCTATCTGCTGACGCCGGCCGGGCTGCGCGAAAAGCTTCGACTGACCCGGCGCTTTCTGTCGCGCAAGGAAGCCGAGTTCGAGCAGTTGCAGAAGACGATCGCGGCCTTGCGCCATGAACTGAATGCCGAGGAGTCTCGCCCTTGAACACCGGGCTGACGGCATCCGCAGCGCCGGGCAAACGCACGCCCTGGCAGATTCAGCGCGCAGTGCTGTTCGCGCTGCTCCAGCGCGACCTGAAGGCGCGTTTCGGCGGGCGCTGGCTGGGCGGCATCTGGACGCTCTTCGAGCCGCTGGCCCACGTGATCATCCTGATGCTGCTGTTCGGCTATTTGCGGAACCGCGTCGTGCCGGGCATTCCATTTCCGCTGTTTCTGGTGACCGGCCTGATTCCCTATCTGATCTTCCGAAACCTGGCGCTCCGATTGATGGGCGCCATGGATGGCAGTCGTGCTCTTTTCGGCTATCGCCAGGTCAAGCCGATCGACGTGCTGATTGCACGTGCCGGCATGGAAGTACTGATCTACAGCGTGCTTTTCGTGGTGTTCCTCGTTGCGCTGGGTTGGGCGGGCTTTCAATGGTTTCCGGACCGCCCGTTGCACCTCGCCGTTGCGAGCGTCGTATTGATCGTTTTCGGATTCGGACTCGGCTTAACTCTGACGGTGCTGACAGACGACTGGCCGCAGTTGCGCGTTTTCATTCGCCTGATGTTCATGCCCTTGTACTTCCTGTCAGGAGTGATGTTCCCGCTCCACTCGCTGCCGGCCGACTTTCTGCCCTGGCTACTGTGGAACCCGCTTTTGCATCTGATCGAGACTCACCGTGGCGCCTTCGTTGATCACTACCGCGTCATCGAACAAGTCAACTTGTCCTATCCAGCGGCAGTATCCCTAGTGACACTGGCACTGAGTCTGGCGCTGTACCGCGTCCGCCGTTTCCGGCTGCTGGCCCGTTAAGTCATCCCAATGATCGAGCTGCGCCACGTCACCAAGTCTTATCCGACGCCCCACGGGAGGCGCTATGTCTTCCGCGACCTGAATTTTCGATTTCCCGACGACGCCAGCATCGGCCTGATCGGTCCCAACGGCGCGGGCAAGTCCACGCTCATGCGACTGCTCGGCGGCATCGAAGCACCCGACCAGGGCAAGGTGATCAGCGACGTGAACATTTCCTGGCCCGTGGGCCTTTCCGGGGGCATGCAAGGAACCTTGAGCGGCCGGGACAATGTGCGTTTCGTCTGCCGCGTGTACGGTGCCGTGGGCAAGTCTATGCAGTCGAAGATCACCGAGGTGGAAGCCTTCGCCGAGATCGGCGAGTATTTCGACCTGCCGGTCAAGTCGTATTCGTCCGGCATGCGCTCACGCCTCGCCTTCGGGCTGAGCATGGCCTTCGACTTCGACTACTACCTGATCGACGAGGTGATGTCCGTCGGCGATGCACAGTTCCGTGCGAAGTGCCAGGTGGCATTCCGCAGCCGACTGGAGCGATCGAAGCTGATCCTCGTGTCGCACAACATGCGGGACATCCGAGAATGGTGCGACGTGGTCGTTCTGATCAAGAAAGGCAGCGCCACCCTTTACGAGGATGTGGAGGCCGGCATCCTGGCTTACCAAGGCCCGGTCGACGAAGCAGCGGTCCGCCGAGCAGCCAAGATAAAGCGTGATGCACGAGCAGCTCGCGCCGCAGCGCAGGCATCGAGCGCGGTTTCCGCAGCGCCACAACTCGACGTTATTTCCTCGAACCCGACAGAAGCATCCGCATGAACCAATTGTTGTCGCTCAATCCGCGACGCCTGAAGCTGCTGTTGATCGTGCTGCCTCTGGTTCTGGCAGCGCTGTACTACGGCCTGTTCGCTGCCGACCGCTACGTCAGCGAATCCATCATCACGGTCCGTCAGGCGAACCAGGAGCAGTCACCCATTCCCGGTGTGGCGCTGATGCTGGCCGGCGTCAATCCACCGTCCCGTGAAGAAACGCTCTACCTGCAGCAGTACATCCACTCTCTCGATCTGCTGAAGCGGCTCGATGCGCAGCTGGGCTTGCGGGCCCACTACGAGGCAGAGAAGGCCGATCTGCTGTTCCGGCTTTACGGGAGCCACAGCCAAGAGGAGTTTCTCGACTACTACCGCAACCGCATCGAGGTTCACTTCGACGACCTCACCTCATTGCTCACGGTGCGCGTGCAGGGATTCGAACCGGAGTTCGCGCAGAAGCTGAACGCCGCCATCCTGGAGGACAGTGAGCGCTTCGTGAATGCCTTCTCGCAGCGCATGGCGCGTGAGCAGATGGGCTTCTCCGAGACGGAACTCGAGCGTGCCGCCACGCGGCTGCAGAAGGCCAAGACCGATGTGCTGGCCTTCCAGACCAAGCACAAGCTGCTGGATCCGGTGGCACAGGCCCAGGCCAGCGGCGCACTCACGGCAGAGTTGCAGGCGGGACTCGCGCGCCAGGAAACCGAGCTGCGCAATGCGCTCACCTACCTCAACAACAACAGTTACCAGGTCAAGGCGCTGCGCAGCCAACTCGACGCCGCCCGCGCGCAGCTCGAAGTGGAGCGACTTCGCGCCACCTCCGGACGCAGCGGGGAACGCCTGAACCGGCTGGCCGCCGACTTCCAGGAATTGATCTTGCAGGCCGGCTTTGCGGAAGACTCCTACAAGGTGGCGCTGGCATCGGTGGAGAACTCGAGGATCGACGCTGCCCGCAAGATCAAGAGCCTGGTCGTCATCGAGCCGCCCTCCTTGCCCGAGACGGCCATCTACCCGCGACGCATCTACAACCTGGTGACGCTGCTGGTCGTGAGCCTGCTGCTCTATGGCATCGTCCGGCTCGTGATCGCAACGATACGCGAGCATCTTGACTGAGACCGCGCATGCACAAGAATCTACTCATGAACTACAGCGGTCGGGCCTTCCAGTCATGGAGGGCAGCTCTCGCACGGGCGGCAGGCATGCTGGCGCTGGCGCTGCTGCCCGTGTGCCTGCCGGTACCGGCAAGCGCCCAGCAAACCTTCAACGACCCGCTGAACCTGGGCCCGCGAGGGCTCACCGAGATCCCCGATTTCCCAAGGCCTGCGCAGCCGGCTGCCTCCGCAGCTTCGGCGCCGGCCAGTGCACCGTCTCTGCCAGGAGGCCCCTTGCCGCCGGATCCCTACACGGCGCTGAAACCCATCGTCTTCGGCTCGCAGATCTTCACCGGCCGCTTCGGGGGCCAGGCCTTCACCGGCTTCAATCCCGACTACCAGATCGCGGTGGGTGACCGCGTCCACATCCGCATGTGGGGCGCCTTCAACTACGAAGCCACCCAGACCGTCGATGCCCAGGGCAATGTGTTCGTCCCCAACGTCGGCCCGATCAGCGTGCTCGGCGTGCGCAATGTCGACCTGAACAAGCAGGTCGAGACTCAGGTCAAGCGCACCTTCCGCTCCAACGTCGGCCTGTACGCGACCCTCGAAGCCGCCCAGCCCGTCAAGATTTACGTCACCGGCTTCGTGCGGGCCCCGGGGCTCTACAGCGGCTTGTCGTCGGACTCCGTGCTGGCCTACCTGGACCGTGCGGGCGGCATCGATCCCGACCGCGGCAGCTACCTCGAGGTGGACGTGCTGCGTGGCGGCCAGCCGCGCGCCAAGGTCAACCTCTACCGCTTCCTGCTCGACGGGCAGATTGCACCGCTCCAGCTGCAGGACGGCGACACCATCGTCGCCTCGCCGCGGAAGCACACCGTGCAGGTGGGCGGGGAAGTGCTCAACCCTTACATCTTCGAGTTCGGCCAGGCCCAGGTGAGCGGCAACGAACTGCTGGCCGTGGCCCGCCCGCGCCCAGGGGCCACGCACTTGAGCATCGTGCGCAAGGTGGGCGCCGAGCGGCGCAGCGAATACCACGCTCTGGCCGAAGCCTCACGGGTCACCATTCAGGACGGCGATGAAGTTACGGTCACGTCGGACAAATACCCCGGCACGATCCTTGTGCGCATCGACGGCGCGCACCTCGGCGAACGGACGCTGGTGCTGCCTTATGGCGCCCACCTGAAGGATGCGCTCGCTCGCCTGAAGCCGGCGCCGCAGGCTCGGGTCGAAGCGCTGCAGCTGTTCCGGCGCTCAGTGGCAGCACGGCAGAAGGAACTCATGGAATCCTCGCTGCGCAGCCTGGAAACCTATGCGCTGACCGCACGCTCGGCCACCAGCGAGGAAGCCGCGCTCCGTGGTCGCGAGGGCCAGCAGATCCTGGAATTCATCGAACGGGCGCGCAAGATCGAGCCTCGCGGGCAGGTGATCCTGGCGCAGGGCACAGCGGCCGGCGACACCCTGCTCGAAGACGGCGACATCATTCGCGTGCCCGAGCGCAGCAACCTGGTGCTGGTGAGCGGCGAGGTGCTGTTTCCGAACGCGCTGGTCTACGACAGCCGGGCCAATGCCACCGATTACATCAACCGCGCCGGGGGCTACACCCAGGGCGCCGACGAAGCCAAGCTTATCGTCATGCGCCAGGACGGCAGCATTGCCGAGGGCAAGCGCGCAGCACTGCAGCCAGGCGACGAGATCATGGTGCTGCCGAAGATCGAGACCAAGAGTGTGGAGCTGACGCGCGGCATCACGCAGATCATCTACCAGATTGCGATTGCAGCGAAGGTGTTGCTCGATCTGTAGCTTGCTGTCGTCCGCGATCAGAGCCGCACCCTCTCAATGAAGTGAAGGGCGGGTGCCGAATGCCGCACCCCCAAAAAGAATGAAACGAATACTGACCGTCTTCGGGACCCGTCCCGAAGCCATCAAGATGGCGCCGCTGGTGAAGCGACTCGAAGCCACGCCCGGCATCGACAGCCGTGTGTGCGTGACCGCGCAGCACCGGCAGATGCTCGACCAGGTGCTGGAATTGTTCGAGATCGAGCCTCACCACGACTTGAACGTCATGCGGCCCGGACAGGATCTTTTCTCGATCACGAGCGAAGTGCTCCAGGCAACGCGGCGGGTCTACGAGGCGGAGCGGCCCGACATCGTGCTGGTCCATGGCGACACCACGACCACCTTCGCCGCCTCGCTGGCAGCGTTCTACCAGCGGATTCCCGTCGGTCACGTCGAGGCCGGGTTGCGCACCGGCAACCTCTACTCGCCCTGGCCGGAAGAAGCCAATCGCAAGCTCACAGCCAGCTTGGCTCGTCTCCACTTCGCTCCGACCCCCGCGGCGCGCGACAACCTGCTGCGAGAGAACGTCGCGCCGGACCGGATCGTGGTGACCGGCAACACCGTGATCGACGCCCTGCTGGCCGTGCAGCACAAGCTGGAAGCGACGCCATTGCTGGGTAGCGGCTTTGCAAGGCAGTTCTCCTACCTGCCTGAAGGCAGCCGGGTGCTCCTGGTCACCGGCCATCGCCGCGAGAACTTCGGTGACGGCTTCGAGCGCATTTGCGAGGCCCTGGCCTCGCTGGCCCGAAGGTACGAAGACCTGCAACTGGTCTATCCCGTGCACCTGAATCCCAATGTGCGTGAACCGGTGCAGCGCCTGCTCAGTGGCATTGGCAACGTGCATCTCATCGAGCCGCTGGACTACCTGCCGTTCGTCTACCTGATGAACCGTGCCACCGTGATCCTCACCGACTCCGGCGGCATCCAGGAAGAAGCGCCCTCTCTCGGCAAGCCGGTCCTCGTGATGCGCGACACCACCGAACGCCCCGAAGCCGTGGAGGCAGGCACCGTGCGCCTGGTCGGCACGTGCACCCGATCCATCGTCGACGGTGTCTCGCTGCTTCTGGACGATCGCACGGAGTACGAGCGCATGAGCTTCGCTCACAACCCCTACGGCGACGGCCATGCCTGTGAGCGCATTGCACAGCTGCTCGCTTCGCAACCCATCTGAGACGTCTTTCCGCTGAACACCATGAGCGCACCCGAAACCTTCACAACCGTCTCGATGATCGGACTGGGCTACATCGGGCTGCCGACGGCCGCGATGTTTGCCGCGCGCCGCACCAAGGTGATTGGCGTCGACATCAACGCCCACGCCGTCGACACGATCAATCAGGGCCGCATCCACATCGTCGAGCCGGAACTGGACATGATCGTCCATAGCGCAGTCACTCAAGGGTGGTTGCGTGCGACGACGCAGCCGGAAGCTGCCGACGCCTTTCTGATTGCCGTGCCGACCCCTTTCAAGGGAGATCACGAGCCTGACGTCAGCTACGTCAAGTCGGCCGCCGAATCGATTGCGCCGGTACTGCGCAAGGGCAACTTGGTTGTCCTGGAGTCGACCTCGCCGGTCGGTACTACCGAGCAGATGGTGCAGTGGCTTGCCGCGGCCCGCCCCGACCTGCGCTTCCCGACCGAGGCGCGACCGAGATCGACGTCAACGTCGCCTACTGCCCCGAGCGTGTGCTGCCCGGCCACGTGGTGCGCGAGCTGGTCGAGAACGACCGCATCGTCGGCGGCTGACGCCGCGCTGCTCCGAGCGGGCCGTCGCGCTGTACCGCACTTTCGTCAAGGGCGAGCTGCTGGTCTCCAACGCGCGCACCGCCGAGATGTGCAAGCTCACCGAGAACTCGTTCCGCGACGTCAACATCGCCTTCGCCAACGAGCTATCGATCATCTGCGACAAGCTCGGCATCGACGTCTGGGAGCTGATCCGCCTGGCCAACCGCCACCCGCGCGTGAACATCCTGCAGCCGGGCGCCGGCGTCGGTGGCCACTGCATCGCGGTCGACCCGTGGTTCATCGTCGACAAGACCCCGGCCGAGGCGCGCCTGATCCGCACCGCCCGCGAAGTCAACGACGGCAAGCCCGAGTGGGTGATGAACAAGGTGCACGAGGCCGTGGCCCGCTCCGGCCGCGCCGCCGGCGACCTGCGCATCGCGCTGATGGGCCTGGCCTTCAAGCCGAACATCGACGACCTGCGCGAAAGCCCAGCGCTGCACATCGCCGAGGCGCTGACCAGGACGCTGAAGTCGCGCTTCCTGATCGTCGAGCCGAACGTGGCCGAACTGCCGGCCTCGCTGCGCGACCACTCGCTGGTCGACGCCGTCCAGGCGGCCGCGCAGGCCGACATCATCGTCTTCCTCGTCGCCCACAGGCAGTTCGGCGTGATCGCCCGCGAGATGCCCAAGGGCAAGGCGGTGATCGACGCGGTCGGCCTGCTCAAGGCCTGAGGCCGCCACGCCCGCGCACCCCAACCGACTCCTTGCCCATGGACACAGCCGTTCCTGCCACCGTGACCCTCGTGGAGCCCGCCTCGCCGATCCCGGCCGACCGCATCAGCGAGCTTTACCGGGGCGAGATCTTCACCGAGGAAACGGCCCGCGTGGCGCGCGACCGCATCCACTGGATGTGCGCACAGTGCGACGGCCAGCGCGTGCTCGACGTCGGCTGCAGCCAGGGCATCGCCTCGATCCTGCTGGCGCGCGACGGCTTCGACGTCACCGCGATCGACACCCACCCCGACTCGGTCGCCTTCGCGCGGCGCGAGTTCGCCGCCGAGGCGCCGCTGGTGCAGCGGCGCCTGACGCTGATCGAAATCGACCTGGCCAGCCTGCCCGAGCAGCCCGGCTACGACACCATCGTGCTCGGCGAGGTGATCGAGCACCAGGTGCGGCCCGACCGGCTGCTGCGTGCCGCCAAGGCCCGGCTCAACCCCGGCGGGCGGCTGATCGTCACCACCCCGTTCGCGCTGCACCCGCACCCCGACCACAAGGTCAGCCTGTTCCCGCGCGACCTGGTCGAGTTCGCGCGCGGCATCGACCTGGCCGTCACGAAGCTGCAGGTCGACGGCGACTACATGCGCTGCGTGATGGTGGCGCCCGCCGAGGCAGGCCCCCAGCCCGACGCTGCCGAGGTGCTGCGCCTGACCGAGGCAGCGACGCTCGATTCGCAGCAGCGCCTGTTCTCGCGCCTAGACGAACGCTCCGAGCAGCTGAAGAAGAAGACCGACGCGGTGCGCATCACCCAGCGCAAGCTGGCCGAGGCGACGGCCTCGCTCGAGGCCAAGGTGCACGAGCACGCCGTCGAGGTGAAGGCGCTGCGGGTCACCCACCAGCGGGCCATCGACGCGCTGCGCGCGCAGCACGTGCAGGCGCTCGACAAGGAGCGGCAGAACGTGCGCGAGGCCGTCGCGAAGGCGGCCAGCAGCAAGGAGCTGGGGCAGGCCAAGGCGGCGCACGAGCGGCGCGTCCGCGAACTGCACGCGCAGCTCGAGGCTGCCCGCGCCGAGGCGCGCGCCAGCGAGCTTGCCTTCACCCACGAGCGGGCGCGTCTGCGTGACTACAACGATCGGCTCAAGCAGCGCCTGGCCGAGGCCAAGGCGACCTTGCTGGCGACGAAGTCCACCACGTCCCACCGGCTCGGCAAGGTGCTGGTTCGTGGCGTGAAGTCGCCTGGCGCCCTGCTCGGCCTGCCCGGGCAGCTGTGGTCGCTGTGGCGCGACGTGCGGGAGCGCCGCCAGACGCGCGACCGCCTGATGACGCACCTGGACCCGGTCGCCTCGCTGCAGTCGGATGCGGTGACGCCGGTGCGTCGCGATGCGCCGGTCCCTGCAGCGCGCCATGCGGCCGCGCCGAAGCCGGCCACGATAAAATCGCCGGCCGCGACGTCATCAGCGTCGACCGGCTTGGTCGGTCTGGACGTCGAGACGCTCAAGTCCCGGGTCGAATCCGAAGGCCTGGGACCGGTCAAGGCGCAACTGCTCGCCGCCGTGGCGCGCGCCGATGCCAAGACCGTAGCGTTCCGCATGCTGCAACTCGGCAAGTCGCTGTCGGACGCCGGACGGCGCGACGACGAGTTCGAACTCGCCGAAGCCGCCATTGGCGTGGACGGTTCCGATCAGACGCTGCGTGGCTTCTTCTGGGCCGCGCAGCGCTCGCGCCGCTTCGAACGGGCCTGCCAGACGATCCGCCAGCTCGAGCACCTGTACGGCGCTACACCCGGCCCCGAGCAGAAGGCGATCCTCGACAAGCTGCGCGTATCGCCGGCCTTCCAGCTCAGCGTGCTGGAGCTGGTCGTGCGGCAGCCGCGTGAGCGCATGGAGGGCATCGCGGGGCGCGTCTGCTACGTCCTGCACAACAGCCTGCCGTATTCGTCGGGCGGCTACGGCACACGTTCGCACGGCGTTGCCGGCGGACTGGCGGCTGCCGGGCGCGAGGTGATCGTGCTGACGCGCCCGGGCTTCCCGGTCGACATCAAGACCGAGCTGAACGACGCCGACGTGCCCGCCGAGGACGTCATCGACGGCATTCGCTACGTGCGCACGCTGGAGCCCAAGCGCAAGGGCATGTCGATGCTGCAGTACGTCACCAAGGCGGCTGACGCACTGGAGCGCCAGATGCGCAACCTGCGTCCCGAGATGGTGATGTCGGCCTCGAACCACGTCACCGCGCTGCCGGCGCTGATCGCGGCGCGCCGCCTCGGCCTGCCCTTCGTCTACGAGGTGCGCGGCCTGTGGGAGATCACCCGCATCTCGCGCGAGCAGGAGTTCGAGGACACGCCCGCGTTCGCGGTGCAGAGCCTGCTGGAAGCCAAGGTGGCGCAGCTGGCCGACCATGTCTTCACGCTCACCGAGCCGATGCGCGAGGAGCTGTCCTCGCGCGGCGTGCGCGACGAGCGCATCGAACTGCTGCCGAACTCCTGCGACCCGGATCGTTTCCTGCCGCGGCCGCGCGACCAGGTACTCGCCGCGCGGCTGGGCATTCCGGACGGCGTGCCGGTGATCGGCTACGTGGGCACCTTCGTCGACTACGAAGGCCTCGAGGACCTGACCCTGGCCTGCACCCTGCTCAAGCAGCGCGGCGTGAACTTCCGCCTGATGCTGGTCGGCAACGAGAACGCGTCCGGCACCGACCGCGGCCCGATCACCGAGCAGATCCTGCGAATCGCCGAGGCCGAAGGCATGACCGACTGGCTGATCATGCCCGGCCGCGTGCCGCACGAGGAGGTCGAGAGCTACTACTCGCTGATCGACATCGCGCCGTTCCCGCGCAAGCCCTGGCCGGTGTGCGAGATGGTCTCGCCGATGAAGCCGCTGGAGGCGCTGGCGATGGAGAAGGCGGTGCTGGTTTCCAGCGTGCGCGCGCTCACCGAGATGATCGCCGACGGCCAGACCGGCCGGGTGTTCGACAAGGGCAGCGTGGCGTCGCTTGCCGACCGGCTGCAAGAGCTGATCGACGAGCCGCAGCAGCGCTTGGCCCTGGGCCGGCGCGGGCGTGCCTGGGTCGGCGCCGAGCGCACCTGGAAGCAGATCGGCATCCGCGCGACCCGCCGCTTCGACCAGGTCCTGCAGGCGCACCGCGCGCCCGCTGCCACGGAGGTGGCATGACGGTTGCGCACCCGCCGGGCCATCTGGCCGAACGCATCTGTGCCTGGGGAACCGACAGCCCCGACAAGGTCGCCATCGACGACTACGGCGATGTCTGGACCTATCGCCGGCTGGCCGGCGAGATCGATCGCTGGGCCGGCCGCCTGCAGCAGCGCGGCCTGCGCGCCGGTGACACCGTGCTGCTGTTCCTGCCGCAGACCGCCGAGGCGATCGCCGCGTACTTCGGGGTGATGCGCTGCGGCGCCGTGCCCTCGTTCATGCCCCTGCCCTCGCCGAAGCAGGATCCCGGCTACTACTGGCACTCGCACGCCAACCTGCTGCGCCTGATCCAACCGGCCGCTCTGGTGACCCTGGAGGCTCCGCTGGCCGCGATGCGCTCGGCAGGTTTTGCCGACATCGTGCCGATGCTTCTGGCGGCCGACGGCGCCTGGACCGAGGTCGCGCCGTGGACCGGCCCCTCCCCCGGTGCCGCCGACGACATCGCGTTGCTGCAGCACAGCTCGGGCACCACGGCGCTGAAGAAGGGCGTGCAGCTGTCGCACGGCGCGATCGCCCGGCAGGTGGCGTCCTATGCACACGCACTGCAGGCCAGCGCCGACGACGTCGTCGTCTCCTGGCTGCCGATGTACCACGACATGGGCCTGATCGCCTGCACCGTCACGCCGCTGCTGCTCGGCCAGACGGTGGTGCTGCTCGACCCGTTCAAGTGGGTGTCCGAGCCGGTCTCGCTGCTGCACGCCATCCATCGCCACCGCGGCACGCTCACCTGGCTTCCCAACTTCGCCTTCGAACTGCTCGCCAAGACGGTGCGCTTCGAGCCCGGCAGTCTCGACCTGTCGAGCATGCGGGCCTTCATCAACTGCTCCGAGCCGTGCAAGGCGGCAACCTTCGACCGCTTCCTCGCCAAGTTCGCGCCGACGGGCGTGCGGGCCGAGGCACTGCAGGTCTGCTACGCGATGGCCGAGACGGTGTTCGCGGTCAGCCAGACGGACATCGGCCGCCCGGTGCCGCGCCTGAACGTCGATGCCCAGCGGCTTTCGGAGGAGAAGCGCGTCGCCGCGCCGCGCGACGCCGGCGCCGCTGTCGAACTGCTGTCGGCCGGCAGGGCAATCGACGGCATGCGCGTGACCATCGTCGACGCCGACGGCCAGGCGCTTCCGGCGGACCATGTCGGTGAGATCGAGCTGTCGAGCGAGTTCCTGTTCGACGGCTACCTGAACCGGCCCGAAATCACCGCACAGAAGCTGCGCGCCGGGCGCTACCGTACCAACGACATGGGCTTCGTGCACGGCGACCAGGTGTTCGTGCTGGGCCGCGCCGACGACCTGCTGATCGTGCACGGCCGCAACTACTTCGCCCACGAGGTGGAGGCGGTGGTCAACGACGTCGCCGGCCTGAAGGCCGGCCGCAACGTCGCGGTGGCGGTGTTCAACGAGATGCTGGGCAGCCAGGACGTGGTGGTGATCGCGGAACTGGCGCCGGGCGCGCCAGCACCGGCCGACAAGGGCCTCGAGCTGAAGCGCGCGGTCAAGCACGCCGTGGCCGAGAGCATGGGCCTGGATCTGCGCGACGTCCGCATCGTCGAGGCCGGCTGGCTGGCCAAGACCACCAGCGGCAAGATCAGCCGCTCGCTGAACCGCGACAAGTACCTGCAGGACCTGGCCGCAGCGCGGCGCCACTGAACTCGAGAACGATCATGAGCGACTCCATCCTCTCCCGCGTGGGCCGGGTCATCGGCGAGACCTTCGGCGATGACTCCCTGGCAGTGACCCGCGAGACCATCGCCGAGGACGTACCCGGCTGGGACTCCCTGTCGCACACCATCCTGATGCTGGCTCTGGAGGACGAGTTCGGCGTCACGCTGCCGTCCGACACCCAGGGCTTCGCCAACGTCGGGCAGCTGGTCGACGTGATCGCCGGCCTGTCGCATTCATGAGTGCTGCGCTGCCGCGCTTCGAGCCCGAGGCGCTCGATGCCGCGACCCTGGCCGGCCTGGACGCGAAGAACTTCCTGGTCGCCGATCCCGAAGTCGACCTGCCGTGCCGGCTCAAGCTGCTGCCTGGTTCGACCGCGCTGTTCGTGATGCTGAACGGCGCCGTCGACCGTGCCAAGCCGCTGCCGGTGTTTGCACGCTGGAACTGGGGCAAGGTGCTGGGCGGTCATGTGCTGGCCGTCTGCGACCCGACGCTCTACCTCGATGACCAACTGCGCCTGGGCTGGTTCGTCGGCAACCGCAGCATCGACCCGATGAAGGCGCTGCTGCGCACGGTGGAGCAGGTGCGCATGCAGCTCGGCATCGCCGACACGCGCGTGGTGTTCTACGGCAGCTCTGGCGGCGGCTTCGCTCGATGGTCGCGGCGGCGTCGCGCCCGGTCGGGCGTGCCATCGTCGTCAACCCGCAGACCGACATCACCCACTACTACCCGAAGGCGGTCGACCGCATCGCCCAGGTGTTCGCCACGGGCTGGACGGCAAAGCGCTGCCGCGACGAGTACCCGCTGCGCTGGAGCGCGCTGGAGGCGATCACCGAGGCCGGCCGACGCCAGCACGACCTGCGCATCGTCTACGCGCAGAACCTCGAGGACCCGGTGCACCACGCGCGCCACTTCATCCCGTTCTGCACGGCCACCGACGCACCGCAGGAGGGCGGGCTGAGCAGCGACGGGCGCATGCGCACCCATGTCTACAGCTCGCCCGAAGGCCACGGGGCCGAGCCGCCGGACGTCGTCAAGTTCTTCGTCGCCGACGGCCTCGCCCACCTGCTGGGGTAGCCGCGACGAGGGCATTCGCCGCCGCGTGACGGCGTCCTCCTTCCCATGACAGTGGAACCTCCCGACGCTCCCGCCGACGCGGCCATCCGCCAGGCCGTGTGGGCCCACTTCCCCGGCGCGCGCGCGTTGCTCGCCGCGCCGCTCCAGGACGGTCGCTTCAGCGCCCGGCTCGACGACGGCCATTTCGAATGCTTCCTGCAGCGACAGCCGGGACCGTACCTGTTCGTCATGCTGTCCGGCCCGCGTCCTGCCGATGCCGGCATGCAGCCGCACTTCGAACGCTGGAACTGGGCGGCGCGCCTGCCGGGCAGCCTGCTGTGCATTGCCGACCCGCTGCTGGCGCGGGACGACGGTCGCCTGCGTGTCGGCTGGTACGTCGGCACCGCGGCCCGCCACTGGCAGCTGCGGCTGGCCGGCCTGGTGCGCGGCATCGCCGACAAGCTCGGCATCGCCACCCAGCAGGTGATCTGCTGCGGCTCGACCTCGGGTGGCTTCGCCGCGCTGATGCTGGCCGCACACTTGAAGGACGCAACGGCGCTCGCCATCAACCCGCACACGCAGATCCTCAAGTGCGCGCGGCCGCTGGTCGACGAGCTGCTGGAGGTGGCCTTCGGGGGCCGCAGCGCAAGCGCGCTCGAACCGGAGGAGCGCGTGCGACTGTCGGCGATCACGGCGTTCCGTCGTGCGCCGGCGGCGCGCTGCCTGCTGGTGCAGAACCTCGGTGACGCCCCCGCCGCGGATGCGCACTTCCGTCCGTTCTGCGAGGCCCTGGGCATTCCCGTCGGGGGCGGCGCCGACGCCTCCGGCCTGCGCAGCAATCTCGTCTACGAGCAGCCGGTGGGCAATCGCCGCGAGCCCGGCCACCTGGTGGCCGGCATGATTGCCTCGGCGGTCCGCCTCACGCAGCAGCGCGGGCCGCAGACGCCGGCGGCCGAAGTGGCCAGACCGGAGCGCATCGGTGCGGCGCAGCTGTACCTGATCAACAACCGGCGTCAGGCCAAGGACAAGCAGGCGATCGACTTCATCCCGCGCGAGGACCTGCGGGCCTTCCCGATCCGCCTGCCGCTGGACTGGAACACCGATCCCTTCACCGACCGCAACTGGTGCGCGCAGCTGCACATGTGGCGGATGATGGACAACCACTTCCTGGAATTCGACCGGACGGCGGATGCCGAGTGGCTGACCCTGCCGCTGGCGATCATCGACGACTGGTACGACTACCACGTCACGCGGCGGCGCACGTCGCGCTTCGCCTGGATGGACATGATGGTCGGCATGCGGGCGATGAAGCTCGCCTACCTCCTGTCGGCCCATGCGGCGGGCGCCATCCAGCTCGGCCGCGAGCGTCTCGCGACGTACGACGAGATGGTCGAGCTGCACCTGAAGTTCCTGCTCGACATCGCCAACGTCGCCTACAGCAACCACACCTTCATCGACATGCACGGGCTGGCGGCGCTCGGCGCGGTTTCGCGCGGCTCGCGTCGCACGCCGATCCGCGAGTTCCTGCAGCAGGTGATGCCGAAACTGCTGTCCAGCCAGTTCGACCCGAGCGGCGTGCACCTCGAGAACTCGACCGGCTACCAGGCCTTCGGCATCGGCTGCCTGAAGCGCCTGGCAGCAACAGGGTGGTTCGAGGCCTACGGCGTCAGCGAGCTGCTGCGCCGCGCCCGTCAGGTGGACGAGTGGTTCCGGCTCCCGGACGGACGCTGCGTGCCGATCGGCGACACCGACGGGGCGGCGATGAGCGGCGAGCCGGTCACGGCCTTCAGCGCGCGGCGCGAGCTGATCAACGCCTGCGGCTACGTGATCTATCGCGACGACGGCGGCGGCCGCGTCGAACAGGCGTCCTACCTGTTCCTGATGGCAGCGTTCAACTCGCGCTTCCACAAGCAGAACGACGACCTCTCGTTCACCTGGTTCGAGGGTGAGGACATCCTCTGCGATGCCGGCAAGTTCGCCTACAAGTCCGGCGAGATGCAGCAGTACGTGCAGTCGGCCCGGGCCCACAACAGTCTGGAGTTCGACGGCTGCAACGTCGCCGACAACCTGAGCCGGCGGCCCGACCTGGCCTACGGCTCGGCCGTCCGCCAGGCCGAAGGCATCGCCTGGGGCTGCGTGATCACCGGCCAGGTCCACCACCGCACCATCGACGTGGTCCACACCCGCCACCTGGTGCACGCCGACAAGCGCTGGGTTCTGGTGATCGACCGGGTGTCGGGGCAGAAGGCACACGACTGCGTGCAGTGGTTCCACTTCTCGCCGCACCTGGAGCTGACGGCGCGCGCCCCGCTGCACCACAGCACCGTCCTGCGGTCGGGCCGCACGCTGGACGTGCTCGCGGCTGCGCCCGGGCCGCTCGAGGCGACATGCGTCAAGGGCCAGCTGGAGCCGCAGCGGCAGGGCTGGATCAGTCAGGCCTACGGCCAGCTGACGCCTTGCCATGCGCTGGGCCTGTCGCAGCGCGGCCAGCACCTGGCGTTCGCCACGCTGCTGTCGCTCGACGACGCCGGCTCGACGCTGCACTGGGGCACGGACGGCAGCGTCGAGGCCGTCATCCGCTCGGCCAGCGGCGATCAGCGGCTTCGCGTGGAGCTCCACGGGCAATCCTGCCAAGTGAGCTGTCAACCCGAACCCGCGGCGGCCGTTGGAGGCTGACGTTCACGCGTCGCTATGATCCCTCCCGCCCTGCCTCGCCGGCGCGCCCTCCATCCATCGGACACACCATGAACCACACGATCGCACGACTGCTGGGAGCGGCTGCGCTGCTGCTCGCCCTGGCCACGGCGCACGCCGCCGACACCACGGTCTACATGAAGCCCGGCGGCAACGACCAGGCCAGCGGCAAGAGCGAGGCCGAAGCCGTCGGCACGCTGCAGATGGCAGTCAAGCGGGTCCTTGCTCTGCCGGTGGACGGGGGCGGCTCGCGCAAGGTGATGATCCTGCCGGGCACCTACCTGGCCCAGACCGTGGTCGTGGCCGACCTGCCGGACGACAAGCCGCTGATCCTCACCGGCTCGACCGGTGCCGGCCAGCGGCCGGTGTTCGACGGCAACGGCAAGGGTCGCGCCTGGCTGCAACTGGACAGCGCAACTGGCAAGACCACACGCCTGACCATTGAAGGCATCGAGGTGGCGAACTACGTGACGGCGATCTCGCTGAACGGCAACCGCCAGGCGCAGGGCAACTTCAACGCCGAGAACGTGATCCACAAGAACCTGTTCCGCGACATCGGCCAGATTGCCTTCCTTCGGGCAAGCCGTCGACGGCAGCGGTGCGCCTGGTCAACTCGCGCAACAACCGCATCACCGAGAACCGCTTCCTGAACATCCGCAACAACACGGGCTGCGGCGCGCTGCATGCGATCTACATTGCCCACTACTCGAGCGGCAACCTGATCGAGGGCAACACCTTCGACGGCGGATGCGGCGCTGCGGTGAAAACGCGCGACGGCTCTGGCGGCAACATCATCAAGGACAACCGCTTCATCGACCAGACCGAACCGGTGTTCCTCGACAGCTTCTGCAATAAGGACTCGCGCGACGACTGCACCAAGGAAACCAGCGAGTGCCCGTCCTGGGGCAACGAGTTCAAGGACAACACGACCGCGAAGCTTGGCCCGAAGGCGCGCAAGATGCCGGTGCAGGTGGCCGGCCCGGACAGCGCGGCAGGCTGCCCGCCGCCGCCGACTCGCAGCAGCAAGCGACTGCAGGAATCCAACACCCGCAGCAGCGATCGCTAGAACGCGACCTCTGCTGGGGTTGGGACGCTTCAGCTGGCGTCCGTCCCGGCGTCCTTCACCCGCCCCTTGGCCCGTTGAAACTCCTCGACCGCCTGCTTGCCAGCGCGCCCGGACGGGTCCGGCGCGCGCCCCAGGCCCGCGGTCCGCATCGTGATCTGCTGGTGGCGCTGGTCGCCGACGAACTGACCAGCGCTTGCCTCGAGCACGAGTGCACGGTGCTGCACCTGACGCCGGCGAACGCCGCAGCGGCGCTGCGCCGGCACAGGCCGCGGCTCGTCTTCGTCGAGTCGGCATGGTCCGGCCATCGCAACGCCTGGAAGTACCGCATCGCCGCCTACCCGGATCACCCGGAGCGCAACAACGCCGACCTGGCGAAGCTGCTCGCCACGGCGCGCGAGCTGCGCATCCCGGCCGTCTTCTGGAACAAGGAGGACGGCGTGCACTTCGATCGCTTCGTTGCCAGTGCGCAGCTGTTCGACCACGTCTTCACCGTCGACTCGACCTGCGTGCCGCGCTACCGTGCCGTCATGCCGGAAGCGAAGACGATCGAGCCCTTGCTGTTCGCAGTGCAGCCCTCGGTGCACCACTTCGCCGGCATCGCGCCGCGCCTGCCGCGCGCCAACTTCGTCGGCAGCTACAGCCGGCACATCCACGACCAGCGGCGCAGCCTGCAGGACATGCTTTTCGCCTCGGCCGGCCGCACGCTCGGGCTGACGGTGTACGACCGCAACTCCGACCGCCGCTCGGAGCACTACCGCTATCCCGCCCTGCCCGGCCTGGAGGTGAGGCCGGCGGTGCCTCACCATGCGACGGCACGGCTGTACCGCGAGCACCTGGTGTCGCTGAACGTCAACACGGTGGTCGATTCGCCGACCATGTTCTCGCGCCGCCTGGTCGAGATCCTCGGCTGCGGAGGCCTCGCGGTGACCACGCCGGCGGCCTCGGTCGACGCGCTGTTCGCCGGCTACTGCCATGTCGTGCACGACGAGGCACAGGCCGCCGACCTGTTCGCGCGACTGCAGCGTGGCGGCCTGTCGTCGCACGACCGCGAGATGATGGCTGCGGCCGCGGAGCATGTCGCCGCCCACCATACCTGGGCGCAGCGGCTGGCGCAGGTGTGCACGCAGGTCGGGGTGAGCGTGTGACGGATCAGCCCACCGGCGGCGTCTACGTCTCGCGCCGCATCGGCCCCTGCCTGACGCCGCACCTGGCCACGCTGCTGGGCGCGCCGCTGCGCTTTCGCCCACTGGTCTGGCCGCAAGACGACGTGCGCGCCATCGTCGGCTGGGGGTTGAAGGGCGTGTTCTCGCGCGATGCCGCCTGGGCGCTGCGCGCCGGCCTGCCCTACCTCGCGCTGGAAGATGGCTTCCTGCGTTCGGTGCGCCCTGCTAACAGCGACGCGGCACTGAGCGTGGTTGTAGACCCTGTCGGCGTCTACTACGACGCACACCGCCCGTCCAAACTCGAGCAGGACATCTTGCTCGCGCGCATGCCGGCGCAGCATGCGCGGGCCGAGCGGCTGGTTGCGGCGTGGCGCGACGGCCGGCTGTCGAAATACAACCACTCGCGCGAGCTGGCGCCGCCGGTGCGCGGGCCGTTCGTGCTGGTGGTCGACCAGACCGCCGGCGATGCGTCGATCGCGTACGGCATGGCCAGCGAGCGCAGCTTCTCCCACATGCTCGAGGCGGCGCTGGACGAGCACCCTGGCCTGCCGTTGGTGCTGAAGGTGCACCCCGACGTGGTCGAGGGCCGCAAGCGCGCCCACTTCGGCGCGCTGACGCGGGGCCAGGCCGCGCGGGTCACGCTGCTGGCCACCAACGCCCACCCACCAGCCTTGTTGGAAGCCGCGGCGGCTGTCTACGTGGTCACCTCGCAAATGGGCTTCGAGGCGCTGATGTGGAGCAAGCCCGTACGCTGCTTTGGCATGCCGTTCTATGCGGGCTGGGGGCTGACCAACGATGAGTTGCCAGCGCCGTCGCGTCGCGCCAGCAAGGCCATCGCGCTCACCGACCTAGTGCATGCAGCGCTTATCGACTATCCACGCTACGTCGACCCCGAAACCTTTGCCCCGTGCGAGGCTGAGCGCGTGTTCGACTGGATGACGCTTCAGCGCCGCCATCGCGAGCGCTTTGCGCCGCGCGTGCAGGCGGTCGGTTTCTCGCAGTGGAAGCACGCCAGCGTACGGGCCTTCCTCGCGGGCAGCGAGCCGCGCTTCGTCGAGTCACCGGCGCCACTGGCCAAGGGAGAACAGCGTGCCGTATGGGGGCGCGGCGCGTCCGAGACCGAGTTCAGCGTCGATGACGCACTGTTGCGCATCGAAGACGGCTTCCTGCGCTCGGTGGGCCTGGGCGCCAACCTCGTTCAGCCGCTGTCCTGGGTGATCGATCGGCGTGGCATGTACTACGACGCCCGTGCAACATCGGACCTTGAGGAGCTGATCGAAGCAGGCAAGTTCGACACCGCGCTGCTGTTGCGCGCTCAGGCCTTGCGCGAGGCCATCGTGCAGCGCGGCATCACCAAGTACAACGTCGGGGGCGGCGCTTGGCAGCGGCCGCGTGGTACTCACACCGTGGTGCTGGTACCTGGGCAAGTGGAGAACGATGCGTCGATCGCCTATGGCGCTCCGGCAGTGCACACCAACCTCGGCCTGCTCGAAGCCGTTCGCAAAGCTCGGCCGGACGCCTGGATCGTCTACAAGCCGCACCCCGACGTGCTGGCCGGCAAGCGGCCAGGCGCGGCTGACATCGGTGAAGCGAGGCAATGGTGCGACGAGATCGTCTCGGACGTACCCATCCACCGCCTCTTCGAACAAGTCGACGAGCTGCACGTGCTGACTTCACTGGCCGGCTTCGAGGCGCTGCTGCGTGGCAAACCCGTGGTTTGCCATGGCCTGCCGTTCTACGCAGGCTGGGGCCTCACCGAGGACAGGATTCCACATCCGCGCCGCACCCGCCAGTGCACGCTGGACGAGTTGGTGGCCGCCACGCTGATCCTCTATCCCACCTATGTGAGCCGTGTGAGCGGCGCCTTCACCACGCCGGAACGAGCGCTGTACGAGCTGCAACACTGGGAGCACCTCGCGCCGTCGCGAGAGGCCGCCTGGCTGCGCGCGGCGCGCGTTCTCAAACGGCTGAAGGATCGCTGGCGTCGTTCGCGCTAAGCGGTGACGCACCTGCTAGCCGCGACAGGCCCCGTGAGTCGGCTGGCCGTCAGCTTCTCAGGCCCCGAACGCTCCACGCGCGGCACGTACTTGCCGCATCAAGACGCCGGCTGTGACGTCGAGATCGGTCCCTTCGTAGGCCCAAACGTCGCCCGGCGATTGGTAGTGGCGTAGCACCGCCGCTAGCAGCGCCCGGCCCGCCGCCAGGTCATCGGGCCGCGCCGCCGCGGCCGCGAGCTGCGGGGCGAAGTCCTCGCGGCCCACCCGCGTCACGCTCGGGTGGCCGGTGTAGAAGCTGTCGGCGAAGCACAGCACCGGCTTGCGTGGATCGCCGCCTCGAAGCCGACGTTCGAATTGAGGCAGACGAACACCGCGGGGCGCTCGTGGAAGCGGGCCAGGCTGCCGTCGATCCAGCGCGCGCCGGCCGGCAGCCGGTAGCTGCGCACGTCCATCGGGTGCTTCTTCACCAGCAGCGGGGTCCCGGGCAGCGCGTTCCGCATCTGACGGGCCACGAAATCGATCAGTTCCTGGTTGTGCCGGAACGGCGAGTACATGACGAACTGCGAATCCGTCGGCAGCTGCAGCGGCAGCACCACCACCGGCCCGTCGGTGGCCGGCGGTTCCGGGGCCTGCGCGAGCGGCAGTTCGGGATGCTCGGCGCCGAACTGCTTGAGGGCGATGCGCAGGTAGTTGAAGAAATGGTAGCTCTTGTGCTGCATCGGCCGGCGCTGCGGCTGCAGCGAGCCGAGCAGGCCGTTGAGCGCCATGAAGCCCACGAAACGCAGCTTCAACCAGGGCTCGATCGCGCGGCGCGGCGGCAGATCGAAAGGCGGGAGCGCCTCGAGCAGGGGCGATTGCTGCGCCTGCCGCAGGCAGAAGCGCGCATTGAGCCCCTGCGTGCTCAGGCTCGCGGTGCGGTAGCGGAAGGCGCCGCGCTCGAAGAACACGCAGACGACGCCCAGCTGCTGCGCCGCCAGGTGCGCCGCCTGCGAGAAAGGCCGGGCATCGGAGAACACCAGGCAGACGTCGGTGCGTTCAGCGGTGAAGCGCTGCTTGAACCACTCCACGGCGTGCGAGAAGGCGCGCCGGAATTCCGGCGAGTCGGTCTGCGCCCAGCCCGCCCGCTCGAAGGCCGGTGGCACGTCGTGCGCCTGCGCCGGCGCACCCGGCTCCCAGACCTGCGCGCGGTCGCCCCCCGCGTACAGGCGATAGGCCGGACAGGACAGCAGGGCGACGACACTGCCGCCCGAAGGCTGAGCCAACCGCGCCGCCAGCTTGTGGAAGTAGCGGCTGTAAGGAGGGTCAAGATAGGCGACATTCATGCCGAGCGATCTATGTCGGGCCCACAGGAAAAGGCACGTCACGCGAGGAAGCGGCCGCGATGGTCTCGCCGACAGCCCGGTACTCCGGCACTGCGCACATCAGCTGCCGCCGCACCTCGTCGGCCGTCGCACTGTCCGGATGCAGCGCCCGGTCGACCAGCGCCGACACACGCGAGACGTCGGCCTCGATGCGCGCGATCAGCAACCGCGCGATCGGCGTGGGCAGCGTGTGGTCGGCATCGGCCAGCAGTTCCTCGTAGAGCTTCTCACCGGCTCGCAGGCCGCTGTACACGATGCCGATTTCGTCGACCGTGTGGCCCGCCAGGCGGATCAGGTCGCGCGCCAGGTCGACGATGCGCACCGGCTCGCCCATGTCCAGCACGTACACCTGCCCGGTCTCGCCGATCGCGGCCGCCTGCACCACCAGCCGCGCGGCCTCCGGGATGGTCATGAAATAGCGCGTGATCTCGGCATGGGTCACCGTCACCGGGCCGCCCTTGGCGATCTGTTCCTTGAACTTGGGGATCACGCTGCCGCTGGAGCCGAGCACATTGCCGAAGCGCACGGCCATGAAGCGCGTCGCATGGCCCTGCGAGGCCAGGTGCGAGATCACCATCTCAGCGGCGCGCTTGGTCGCACCCATCACGTTGGTCGGGTTCACCGCCTTGTCGGTGCTGATGAGCACGAAGCGCTCCGCCCCGGCCCGTGCCGCCTCGCTGGCCGCCTGCCAGGTGCCCAGTGTGTTGTTCTGCAGCGCCGCCCAGGCGTTGTGCTCCTCCTCCATCAGCGGCACATGCTTGTAGGCCGCGGCATGGAACACGATCTGCGGCTGCCAGCGCGCCATCACCTGCCGCAGGTGCGCGGCGTTCTTCACGTCGCCGATCAGGCGCACCAGCGGCAGCGCGGGGAAGCTGTCGCTCAGCGACTGCTCGATGGTGTAGAGGTTGAACTCGCTCAGCTCGTACAGCACCAGCCTCGACGGCCCGTAGCGCGCCACCTGCCGGCACAGCTCGCTGCCGATGCTGCCGCCCGCGCCGGTGATCATCACGCATTTGCCCTTCAGGCACTCGGAGATGCCGGCTTCGTCCAACACCACCGGCTCACGGCCCAGCAGGTCTTCCGGCTCGATGTCGCGCACCCGGCTGACGGCGGCGCCTTCCAGCAGTTCTTCGGCGGAGGGCACGGTGAGCACCGGCAGGCCGGTCTCGGCCGCAAGATCGATCACGCGACGTCGCGCCGGGCCGCGCAGCGAGGGCATGGCGATGATGACGTGGCTGATGTCGAGCAGCCTCACGTGCTCGACCACGCTCGCGAGCGGGCCGATCACCGGCACGCCGCCGATGCGGGCGCGTTGCTTGGCCGGGTGGTCGTCGAGCAGGCCCGCCACCACCCAGCCTGGTGCTGCAGGCCGGCAAGCAGCAGGCGCGCCGCGTCGCCCGCACCGAGCACCAGCGCCCGGCGCGTCTCGCGGGCGCTGCCGGAGATGCGCGCGCGCAGGTGCTCGTAGAGCATGCGGTAGGCGATGCGCACGCTGGCCAGGCCCATCAGCGCGACGAGGGGTGCAGCGCCAGCACCGCACGCGGGATGGCGCGCAGTTCGGCCCCCATCACCGCGCCGGCGGCCAGCCCGCCCGCCAGCGTGCAGGCGATCGTCAGGCGCTTGATCTCGCCGAAGCCGGAGAAGCGCCACATGCCACGCGGCACGCGCAGCACCAGGAACACCGCCACATAGAGAACCACGATGCCCAGCAGCACCCAACCGTCGTAGCCGGGCCGCGCGCTGAACCAGCGCTCGAAGCCGAGCCGGAACAGGTAGGTGAACTGCCAGCAGACGGCGATGACCGCGGCGTCGATCAGCAGCGCCAGCCGCTCGCGATGCGGGCGCACGCGGCTCAGCCGGGCGTCGAGCCAGTGCCACACGGAAGGCGTCGGGGTCATGAAGGGCGGGAAGACGGCACGGCTGCGATTATCGTTTTCCGCTTCCCATCAGCAGCTTCACCGAGCGCCACAGCACGCCCAGGTCGGTCGCGGTCGAGGCGCGGTCCGCGTAATCGGCGGCCAGCTGCAGCTTGCGCGGCAACACCACCTCGACGTACTCGCGCTCGGGGTCGGCCGCCTGCGCCAGCAGCGCACTCTCGTCCAGGTGGGCCAGCGAGGCCGGATCGGTGATGCCGGGCCGCACGGCCAGCACGCGCTCGCGCAGCGCCGCCGGGTACTGCGCCACGTAGCGCGGCAGCTCGGGGCGCGGGCCGACCACGCTCATGTCGCCGCGCAGCACGTCGATCAGCTGCGGCAGCTCGTCGAGCCGGCGCTCGCGCAGCCAGCGCCCCACGCGCGTGATGCGGGCGTCATCGCCCACCGTGAGCGCCGGGCCGCGCAGCGGCGCGTCGGCCACCATGGTGCGGAACTTGTGGATGCGGAACGGCCGACCGTGGCGTCCCACGCGCTCCTGGCGGAAGAACACCGGCCCGGGCGAGTCGAGCCGGATCGCCAGCGCGGTCAGCAGCAGCAGCGGCGACAGCAGCAGCAGGCCGCCCACCGCGAACACCAGGTCGACCAGTCGCTTGGCCATGCCGGCGCCGCGCCCGGTCAGCCCTGCAGCAGCAGCTGCCGCACGGCCGCGATCACGTGCTCGATGTCCGCCTCGCTCATCTTCGTGTACAGCGGCAGGCTCAGCATGCGTTCGTAGGCGTGCTGGCTGTGGGGGAACTGCGCCGCATCCAGGCCGTAGCGCTCGCGCCAGTAGGGGTGCAGGTGCAGCGGGATGTAGTGCACGCTGACGCCGATGCCCAGCTCGAACAGCCGCTCGATGAAGGCGTCGCGCGCGAGCGGGGCATCGTCGCCGAGCCGCAGCACGTAGAGGTGCCAGGCGTGCAGCTGGCCCGGCTCGGGCTCGGGTGGCAGCTGCACCGGCAGGTCGGCAAAGGCGGCCCGGTAGCGCTGCGCGATCGTCGCGCGGCGCTGCTGGAAGCCGCGAGCGCGCTGGAGCTGGTGGATGCCCAGCGCCGCGGCGATGTCGGTCAGGTTGTACTTGTAGCCCGGCGCGACGATCTCGTAGTGCCAGCTCGGCGTCTTGGCGGTGAAGCGGTCGAAGGCATCGCGGCTGATGCCGTGCAGGCGCATCACCTTCACGCGCTTTGCGAGCTCGGGATCGCGCGTGACGACCATGCCGCCTTCACCGGTGGTGATGGTCTTGTTGGCGTAGAAGCTGAACACCGTGGCGTCGCTCGCCAGCGTGCCGACCAGCGCGCCGCCGCAGGTGGTGGGCAGCGCATGCGCCGCGTCCTCCACCACCTTCAGGCCGTGCCGGCGCGCAAGGGTGAGGATCGCGTCCATGTCCGCCGCGAGGCCGGCGTAGTGGACGGGGATGATGGCGCGGGTGCGCGGCGTGATCGCGGCCTCGACCCGGGCCGGGTCGATGTTCAGCGTGGCCGGATCGATGTCGACCAGCACCACGTCGGCGCCGAGGTAGCGCACCACCTCGGCCGTGGCAGTGAAGGTGTGGGTGGTGGTGATGACCTCGTCGCCCGGGCCGATGCCCAGCGCCTCGAGCGCGAGGTGCAGACCGGCGGTGGCGGAGTTGACGGCGATGGCGTGCAGCGACGGATCGCCGAGGAAGGCCGCGAAGTCCTGCTCGAAGCGCCGCGCCTTCGGCCCGGTGGTGACCCAGCCCGAGCGCAGCGTGTCGACGACCTCGGCGATCTCCTCCTCGCCGATCTCGGGCAGCGCGAAGGGCAGGAAGGGCGGCGCGGTCATGGGCTCGGACGGCCGATCGCGTGGTACTCGATGCCGAGCTGCTTCATCAGCGCCGGCTCGAACAGGTTGCGCCCGTCGAACACCAGCGGCGTGCGCAGCGTGGTCCGGATCGCGTCGAAATCGGGGCTGCGGAATTCCTTCCACTCGGTCACGATCACCAGCGCGTCAGCCCCTTCCAGCGCGGCCACCGCCGAATCGGCGTAGCGCAGCCCGGCCTGCCCGGGCATCGCGCGGCGCGCCTCGGCCATCGCCACCGGGTCGTAGGCGGTGACCTCGGCCCCCGCCGCGGTGAGCCGCGCGATCAGCACACGGCTCGGCGCCTCGCGCATGTCGTCGGTGCCGGGCTTGAAGGCCAGGCCCCAGAGCGCGATGCGCTTGCCGCTCAGCTCGGTGCCGAAACGGGCCAGGATCTTGTCGCCCAGCACCTGCTTCTGGCGCTCGTTGACCGACTCCACCGCACTCAGAAGTTCGAGCTCCTGACCCGCTTCGCTCGCCGAGCGGATCAGCGCCTTCACGTCCTTCGGGAAGCAGGAGCCGCCATAGCCGCAGCCGGCGTAGAGGAACTGGGTGCCGATGCGCGGATCGCTGCCGATGCCCTGGCGCACCAGCTCGATGTCGGCACCCACCGCCTCGGCCACGCGCGACAGCTCGTTCATGAAGCTGATGCGGGTGGCGAGCATGGAGTTCGCGGCGTACTTGGTGAACTCGGCGCTCTTCAGGTCCATCACGAGCACGCGGTCGCGGTTGCGCACATAGGGCGCGTAGAGCGAGCGCATCAGCAGGATGGCGCGCTCGTCGTCGGCGCCGATCACCACCCGGTCGGGGCGCATGAAGTCGGCCACCGCGGCGCCCTCCTTCAGGAACTCGGGGTTGCTGACGACGGCGAACTCGAGCTTCACGCCGCGCGCCGCCAACGCCGCGTCGATGGCGGCACGCACCTTGTCGGCGGTGCCGACCGGCACCGTGCTCTTGTCGATCACGACCTTGTAGTCGGTCATGCGCTCGCCGATCGCGCGCGCCGCCGCCACCACGTACTGCAGGTCCGCCGAACCGTCCTCGTCGGGCGGCGTGCCGACTGCGATGAACTGCAGCGTGCCGTGCGCCACCGCGCGGTCGACATCGGTGGTGAACTCCAGCCGCTTCGCGGCCGCGTTGCGCTGGACCACCTCCTCCAGCCCCGGCTCATGGATCGGAATGCCGCCGGCATTGAGCATCTCGATCTTGCGCGCATCGAGGTCCAGGCACAGCACGTGGTTGCCCATCTCGGCCAGGCACGCGCCGGTGACCAGTCCGACATAGCCGGTCCCCACCACGGTGATCTTCATCGCAAACACCCTCTCCAGTTCATCGATCCTTGACCAGCCAGGCCATGCGGTGGGTGCGCAGCACGGGCAGCACGGCGTTCGTCCAGGCCGGCAGCCCGGCATGCAGCCGCGCCGCGGCACGCGCCAGCGGCGGCGCCAGCGTGAGCCGCCGCACCGTGCAGCGCGCCTGCGGAAACAGCGCCCGGACACGCGCCACGGACACGCCCCGCACGTCGGCATTGCTCGGGTTGTCGACCGCGAAGTCGTAGAACAGCACGCCGCCGCCAGGCCGCACCCAGGCCCAGATTGTCGCAGCCAGACGTTGCTGGACCGTGTCGTCCAGCAGCGACGAGAACACGGTGAACACCAGCACCGCGTCCTGGCTCGCGGGGGCCTGTCGGTGCGCGTCGCGTCACCCTCGATCACCCGCAGCGCCGACGGCAGCAGCCGGCGGGCCGCGGCCGCCCGCTCGCCTGCAGCTCGATGCGCCAG